>JBBTLH010000043.1:0-6239 GCA_038068755.1 Candidatus Omnitrophota bacterium | reverse complement strand
AAAATCCTGCTCATAAAGTTCGTAGTGGCGGCAGGCAAGGCCGGAATTTTCTTTTCCCGCGTCCTTCTCCCACTGCCACCAATCAGAACATACATTATTACCTTCAACCTGATAGGCCGATGTCGCAGCGCCCCATAAAAAATCCTGCGGGAATTTTGGCATAGATGAATTATATCACTCCTGACGCGTGTATTCCATAATCAAGCAGATCACCGTAAATATCTCGCTTATATGTATACCTGGCTCTCTTGAAGGCTCCTGCTTATCGTGGTATAATTCACAAAATGGCTGCATTCATTGCTTCACTGATGTTCATAGTTTTAGCTGAAATGGGCGACAAGACACAGCTCTTGGCAATGGCTTTTGCCACTCGCTACAGCGCCCATAAAGTTTTGATCGCCGTATTTTTTGCAACTCTCCTAAATCACTCCCTCGCTGTCGCCGTAGGGCATTTCCTGACCGTCGTCATTCCGATGGAAATTATTTCTTTCATTGCCGCGTTGTCTTTTATCTTCTTCGGTTTATGGATCCTGCGAGGCGATAAGCTTGGAGGGGAAAACAAAAAAGAAACTAGATTCGGGCCTGTCCTGACCGTAGGCATCGCGTTCTTTCTTGCAGAAATGGGAGACAAAACACAGCTCGCCACTATAAGCCTGGCTGTTGAATATCAGAATATGTTCAGCGTATTGATGGGTACCACTCTGGGCATGGTTATAGCAGATGCTTTTGGCATAATCGCAGGGGTCGTGCTAAAAAAGCATATTCCGGAAAAAGTCATCAAATGGGTCTCGGCTGGTATATTTATTTTGTTTGGTTCAGTAGGGGTAGCGAAGATTTTGTGCCTTCGGTAGTTCTGATAAATTACCTGCCTGTTACATCTCCCTCCTGCCTTCAATAGCGCGTGCTAAAGTCGCCGGGTCAGCATATTCCAGGTTGCTGCCGACAGGCAGGCCTATGCCTATCCTCATCACTTTTACGCCTAATGGCCGGATAAGCTTAGTCAGAAAAATAGCCGTGGCCTCGCCTTCAATATCGGAATCTGTGGCAATTACCACCTCAGAAATAGTCCCGCTTTTTATGCGGTCAATTAAGCCGTTGACCTTTAGGTCATGCGGCCCGCGCCCCTCCAGAGGAGAAATCGCCCCCAATAAAACGTGGTAAGCGCCGTGGAAGGTCCCACTCCTCTCAATATTCTCAACGTCCTTAGGGCTCTCAACTACGCAGACTATTTTTTTATCGCGTTTAGCGTCGGCGCAGATGCCGCAAACCTCTGTTTCGCTGAAATTATTGCATACGCTGCAAAAACGCACCTGTTCTTTGACATTACAAATAGCGTCGCTTAAAGCGCCGGCCTCATCTTTGCCGGCTTCCAGAATATGAAAAACGATCCTCTGGGCGCTGCGGCGGCCTATGCCGGGCAGTTTCATAAGCTGTTCAATAAGTTTTTCTATCGTCCCTAAACTATACCCTGCCATATATTCAACTCTTCTTGATCACTTTGCCTTTGAACAGGTCCAAGGCCGATCTTAAAAATGGGGTCTCTTCTATTTTTTCCTCTGCGTCTTTTTTTTGTGAAACGAGCCCTTCTACGATCGCAAGCTTCACGCTCAAGGAGGCATCCATTATAGAACTCAAAACGCGCTCCAAAATCTTTAGATTGTCTTTATGGGCCATGGCCTCTTTAAAAAAAACAGCGCTCTTGGGAAAACCGATGGTCAACAAACCGTTGTCCAGCACAACAGGCGTAGCTTCTTTTAGATAGGTGGCCAACGACATCTTGGTTTGCGATACGTTATCTATCAGGACGTCCCACTTGAGCAAGATGCCCTCAAGCGTGCAGGCGTGCCCCGGGCCTGAGCTCGACAGGCCACTGGCAACAAAACCCTTTTCTTCTCTTAGGATTGAAAAAGTGCGCTTGCTTTCCTGGAGAGGTACCTGAGCCTTGGCCGGCTCAGGCGCATCCGGCTTTTTTATGCCCAGCATGGAAAGCTTGACCGCCAGGATCTCAAGCGGAATACGGGTTGAATTCAATTTTTTAGCCATGTCTTGCGCAACAAAGATGTGATTTATGGACATCATGATATCCGCCAAAGATGCGCGCGTAGACAGGCCGGCGACTTTCTGCAGCGCGTCCTGAGGCAGGTCAACCAGGCCTTCGCTTCCCGCCTTGACTATCTTTAAGACCATAAGATTCCTGTAATATTCCAACAGCCCTTCCAAAAAATTATTCATATCTTTGCCTGCAGCCATGCATTCAGCGATAACGTTGAATCCGCCGGCCGCGTCCTGGGAGATCATGCGGTCCACAAAATTAAAAAATGCGTCCTGATCAATGATGCCGAGCACGGAGATGACGTCTTTAAGCTTTACTGCTTTCTGGGAAAAAGATATCAGCTGGTCCAAGATAGACTCGGCATCGCGCATACTGCCTTCAGAGGCTTTCGCGATGGCAAAAAATACATCCGCGTCTATCTCCGTCTTCTCATCACGCGCAATCTCTTTGAGCTTTTCAATGATCTTTAAATACGGCAGGCGGATAAAATCAAACCGCTGACAGCGTGAAAGTATGGTCGGGAGGACTTTTTGAGGCGAAGTGGTCGCTAAAATGAACTTTACGTAAGGCGGCGGCTCTTCAAGCGTTTTTAAGAGGGCGTTAAAAGCCTCCGATGTCAACATGTGAACTTCGTCAATAATATAGACCTTGGTGCGGCCGTTAAGCGGCGAGAACTTTACGTTTTCGCGCAGCGTCCTGATTTCGTCAATGCCGCGGTTAGAAGCGCCGTCTATTTCAATAACGTCCAAACTCCTGCCCTCTGCTATCTCCAGGCATGTGACGCATACGCCGCAAGGCTTATCCGTGACACCTTTTTCACAATTAAGGGCCTTGGCTAAGATACGCGCGCATGACGTCTTGCCTACCCCTTGAGGCCCGGCAAAGATATAGGCATGGGCTATCTTTTGGGAGCGGATGGCGCTCTTTAAGACCTTTGTGACGTGTTCCTGGCCTACAACTTCGTCAAAATCTTTCGGACGCCACTTCCTGGCGAAAACTAAATAAGACATCTTTAGTGATCCTTGCCCACTATCATATTAAAGATAGTTACCGCTATTCCCGAGATAAGTATTTTCCATTCAATCTAATCCCAGTGCGAATTTAATAGCATTGTTAATTTGCTTTATTTTCTCGACTTTCAAAGAAGAAATTCTCTTAATAAGCCTTGATTTAAGAATTGTCGATATCGTATCTAAATTAACAACACATTTATGATGTAATCCATCTTTTTCATCCAAAACAACCTCAACAGGGATATCGCGAATTGTGGTTGTGATTTGAGCAACACTAACCGCATTTCTGACTTCATAGGCTTCATCCCTGGAAAGCAAAACAACAGGGCGTTTCCCGATGGGTTCAGGTTGTTCGGCTAACCAAACCTCGCCTCTTTTCATCCTAACGCCTCCTCTTTAAAAGTTTCCGCTGAAAGCGCCTCAATTGCTTTTATTTCTGAAATTGACTCTGGATGTTTTCTATAACCATTCTCGTAACGCTCAACCAATTCTTTTTGCTCCAAATGCTCGACCCAGAATTTTACGGCGCGATCCACAAAAACACTTCGGGCTTCTTTAAATTTTTTGCGAAACTTTTCAATTTTTAAAAAATCTTCTTTGGGGATGCTAATGGCTATTTTCATGCTATTATGCATATTTTTCACTTCCTTTCATACTAAAGTATGACATATTTCATACTTTTAGTCAAGGATTTATGCCGCTCCCTATTATGACCCTTTCGCCACCAATTCCACCACCAAAAAAACATCTGAACTATTCTTTTGCCTTGAGCAAGCTTATCTACTTCACAGTGTCTTCTTATGCCGCTCCACGACTCCACGCACCGCATCTTTTAACGCCGCTTCGGCCTTATAGGCATACCTGCCTACCGGCAGACAGGCGCAAATTTTTCCCTTATCAGAAAAAATTTATGGAGAGGGAAGAAAACCATCCGATATAATTTTATAACTCCCTCTCTATCAATCAATTGTGCCGTAACTGCTTTTCTTGTCAAAGACTTCCGCTGTCCACACGTTACACAACTTTATGCTACATTATACAAGATTTTACCTTTAAATGGGCTCATTTTGGGCACAGAAACTGATAGGACTATAAATCACTCAACACTTACTGAGAATTTTGTGGATGTGTTTGGACAAGGCAGGAAGCTCTTCGGTGACGATGGTCCAGACAATATCAAGATTGTCGGCCAAACACTCTGGAACGGCTCTCTTAGACATAACGAAGTTCTCTCCTTATGCGATGAGACACTTCTTTGATCCTAATACCGCGGATACCTTGAGAAGTTAAAATATCCGCCTTGCGGCCAAATGCCTTTTCCAGATAGTCTGCTAAATCGATAAACTTGAGTCCTAAAGGTTTATTAAATTCCACAAAAATATCAACGTCACTGTTTTTTGTCGCAACGTCCTTGGCAAAAGAACCAAAAATAGCTATTTTCCTGATGCCAAAACGCTCCGCCAGCGCAGGTCTCTCTTTTTTCAAAATCTCAATAATTTTTTGACGATTCAACATAAGTAACCTCGTTTACAAAACTAACACAGATTAATAATTTTTACAAGGCTTTCCTGTCAAGGGCACGTCTTAGGCACAATGGTGATCAAAATCTGTAATTAAATTGTAACACCATATAAATCAATGAGATAAAATCTCTAAAAAATCCTGCGGAGAGGGAGGGATTCGAACCCTCGAACCTTTTGGGTTACGCGCTCTCCAGGCGCGCGCGCTAAACCGGACTACGCGACCTCTCCTTAGTTTTGCCTATTCCAGGTATCTTTCCTTACAAAACTAACTCCGCAGTCTGCGCAGGCAAATTTCCGAAAGGAAATTTCCAAGCGGTTAGACAAGGAGCAAAAAAATCAATTATTTCTAATCCTCTGCTTTCTGAAAAACTCTTTAATAATTGCAGCACATTCTTCTTTAAGAACGCCTGCCTTGACCTTCACGCGGTGATTTAATTTCTCGTTGTGAAGAATGTTGAAAACAGAACCGCCGGCGCCTGTCTTTGGGTCACCGGCGCCATAGACAACCTTAAAAATTCTGGATAATACAAGAGCGCCCGCGCACATGCTGCAAGGCTCAATCGTCACATAGAGCGTGCAATCTTTCAACCACTTGCTTTTTAAAAAAGCTGACGCCTCAGTTATCGTGATCATCTCGGCGTGAGCTGTCGGGTCGCCTAACAACTCAACTTGATTGTGCGCGCGGGCTATGACCTTATTTTTCAAAACAATGACCGCGCCTACGGGAACGTCTTCGGAAACCACGGCGCGCCGCGCCTCAACCAACGCTTTTTTCATGAAAAATTCGTCGGCGCTTTCTAATCCTTCATTATTCATCATTAATTTAAGTGCGCCCAAGAGGGATCGAACCTCTAACAACCAGCTCCGTAGGCTGATGCTCTATCCAATTGAGCTATGGGCGCAAATTTAGAAAAAGAACGCATTCCTGGTGTTCATCGCCCCGAGGACAGCGAATAAAGGGCCGAAAAATACCCTGTTCCTACAGACCCAATCATTCAGGAAATTAATCCTTCCTTCAAGGACAGTAGCAAATGCGACGCTACCCCCGAACTCCATGCCAAGGAACTCTTCTATTCTTGAAAAAAACGACGGGGACAGCATAAAGACGAGGCTCAAGAAAGTCGCCAGGGATGAAAAAACAACTACAAATGCTTTAAAAATCAAAAGTAGCATAATAAACTCAATTTTATTATATCAAAAGTATGCTTAAAAAGTAATTGAAAAATTTACGGACCCTGTTCGAAATCACGGTCAAAATAATCATTCAGCAGGATTAACGCAACCCATTATATCAAAAGTACTCTCAAAAGGTAAAGGAATTATCTCTTTTAGAAATGTCTTAAACGGTGACCCCTGGAGACAAAAATGACCTGGTCATTCAACATCCGCAATGCTCTATCTACCTGCCGAGTTATTGAAATTCAAATAGATTAAGGAACACTGGTGGGCTATTTGTAGGTCTGCTCGTTTCGTCTTCGCAACGCTAAAATCCACGCTACCTTTCGTTTATTATCAACATCATAGAGAACTCGGTAATCACCTAGTGAAGCTATCAGGGTCATTTTTCCTAGAATTCACGATAAACTTGACCACCATGGTTTCTTGGCTTATAATAAGATACTTATAAAATTAGAAAATTTTATTTTTTAA
>JBBTLH010000042.1:0-7035 GCA_038068755.1 Candidatus Omnitrophota bacterium | reverse complement strand
AGAGCCACGAGATAGCGCAGATGATGAAAGTTATCGGGGAAGAGGGCACCTCTTTGGCGGATTACATTGATTTTCTTAAAGGCGAATTTTTGGATTTTGTATACTTGCAGCAGAATGCCTTTGACAAGGTGGATGAGGCCAGTTCCAAAGAAAGGCAGATTTATGTCTTTAATTTTATTTACAATATTTTAGAGTCTGTTTTTTCTTTTGGCGATAAAGAAGAGGCTCTGCGCTATTTTCAGAGATTGCGCCAGCTATTTAACGGCTGGAATTCAAGCGCTTGGCAGAGCGAGGAGTTTAAAAATAGCGAGTCGGAAATTTCTTTGCTGCTTGATGAAAAGATACGGAAGGAAAAAATAAATGTATAGAGTTTATACCAATATTGTACAAATCTCAGGAGATGTTATCACCGTAGAAGCTGAGGGTGTCGGTTATTTAGAGATAGCGCAGGTGTTTACCAGGCGCGAAGTTTCTCTGGCGCAGGTTATACGCATCGAAGGTAAACAGATATCTTTGCAGGTTTTTGCCGGCAGCAAGGGTATTTCAACCGGAGACAAGGTAAGGTTTCTTGGGCATTCCATGCGCGTGGCAAGCGGGCCGGATCTTTTAGGCAGGATTTTTAACGGAAGCGGGCTTCCCTTGGACAAGGGGCCCTCTTTAAACGATTCGCTGATTGAAATTGGAGGCCCTCCTGTAAATCCAACCAAGAGGATCATCCCGCGCAAAATGATTCGTACCGGCATCCCCATGATTGATGTTTTTAATTCGCTCGTTGAATCGCAAAAGCTACCGATTTTTTCAATTGCCGGGGAGCCTTACAATGAAATTTTAGCAAGAATTGCCATTCAGGCCGAGGTAGATATTATTATTTTAGGGGGGATGGGCTTAAAATATGACGACTACCTCTATTTCCGCGATACCCTTGAGGAGCACGGCGCTCTTTCCAGGTCTATCTTATTTATCCATACCGCGTCAGACCCTGTGGTTGAATGTTTGCTTGTCCCGGATATAAGCCTGGCCGTTGCCGAGCAGTGCGCTCTTCAGGGGAAACGTGTTTTAGTTTTACTTACGGATATGACAAATTTTTGCGACGCGCTTAAGGAGATCGCCATCACTATGGAGCAGGTTCCTTCAAACCGCGGCTACCCCGGCGATCTTTACAGCCAGTTGGCGAGCCGCTACGAGAAGGCGGTAGACTTTGATAGCGCCGGTTCCATCACTATTCTTGCGGTTACCACTATGCCCGGGGACGATGTCACGCATCCTGTTCCCGATAACACAGGCTATATTACCGAGGGGCAGTTTTATTTGAAGAATGGAGTCATTGAGCCGTTTGGTTCCTTAAGCCGTTTAAAACAGCAGGTCAACGGAAAGACCCGCGAAGATCACCGCGTCATCATGGATACCATGATTCAGTTGTTTGCCAGCTACCGCCAAGCCCTTGAAAAACTGGCGATGGGTTTCCAGATGAGTTCTTGGGACAAGAAACTCTTGCTTTACGGCAGTTCTTTTGAGAAGAGGGTCATGTCTCTTAAGGTGAATATCCCGCTCGAAGAAGCTTTGGACCTTGGCTGGAAAATACTCGCTGAGAGTTTCACTCCGGAAGAGACGGGCATCAAGAAATCCATGATTGAACAATACTGGCCGGCTAAGTCAGGGGGCTAGTAGCTTGTAACCAGCAATCTTTAAAATGGCAAAGATAAAGTTTACCAAGGGGGAGCTAAAAAGTCAGCGGGATGCCCTTCGTCAACACGAGCGATACCTGCCTACCCTGCAGTTAAAAAAGCAGCAGCTGCAACTCGAAATACTCACTCAGACAAGTATTCTTACCGAGAAAAAACAGGCCGAGAGCAAAAAGAGGGAGGCGATTAGGCCATGGATCGGACTTTTGGCAGATCCAGGGGTGGAACTTTCAAAGTGGATTAAGCCCAAGGATGTTGTTGCCAAGGTAAAAAATATCGCCGGAGTAGATACGCCTGTTTTTATAGCGGTTCAATTTGTATCTGCGGAATACGATTTGTTCAGCACCCCCTTATGGGTTGACGCCGCGATCGAGGCATTGAGGGGCTTGGTTTCTCTGGAAGAAGAGATCGCCATCATCGAAAAAGGCGTGCATATACTAAGGCAGGAGTTGCGCATTGCTACCCAGCGGGTGAATCTTTTTGAAAAAATAAAGATACCTCAAGCGCGCGAGGCCATACGCCTGATTAAGATTTATATAGGCGACCAAATGGCTAACGCCGTGGGAAGAAGCAAGATCGCCAAAAGAAAGATTGAAGAGATGGTCTTGCAGGGAGCAGCGACATGATTGTGCCAATGAAAAAGATCGCTGTAATTTTGCAGTCCAAAGACGCGCACGCAGCGATTGAAAAACTGCGCACATTTGGAGCTGTGCATATGGAAGAGCAGCAGGAGCCAAAAGGCAAGGATATCTTGCGTCTGACAGAAGACCTTGCTTTGATCAGTCAGGCGATACAGGCGCTGCAGCAGGCGGAATTTGTCACCGGTTGCAGGAAAAGCCTGCCAAGAAATGATTTTTTGGATTGGAGGCTGGCCTGCCGCCATATATTGGATGCCTGGAGAAGATGGGATCAGTTAGAAGAGTACTCTCGCGGGTTAAGGCTTAAAATAGAAGAGTTGAGGGATTGGGGTGATTTTGACCCGGAAAGCATGCGTCAACTTGCCCAAAAAGGAATTTTTATAAAACTTTGCCAGGTGCCGGTAAAAAAAATAAAGGAGTTGCCTGCCCAGGCCGTCGTGAATGAGATTTTTGTAAAAAGCAATCTTGCCTATTGCGCGGTAATTTCCGACAAGCCGCTGGAAATCGAATTTAAAGAATTCGAGCTTCCTAAAATGGGCCTATCGCAGATGCAAAAGCGGCTTGCCGAGGATAGAAGAGTGATCGAGTCGCTCATGGATGAACTTGGTTCATTTTTTTGTCGCCTTGGGCAATTTACCAGGATGAAGGCGGAGTTTGAAACGGAGCTTGAGTTTTACCGTGTTTTAAACGGCATGGGCCAGGCAGGCGCCCTTGCCTATTTTATAGGTTTTCTTCCGTATGACAGCGAAGCGGATTTAAGAAGGATGGCCAATGTTGAGCAATGGGGTTTAGTGGTCAGCGATCCTTCGGCAGAGGATTTTGTCCCCACGCTTATTCGTAATTCCCGATTGATTTCTATGATTGCCCCGGTTTTTAAGTTGATAGAAGTCGTTCCCGGTTATCAAGAGTTAGATATCAGTTTGCCATTTTTGATATTTTTATCTATTTTTTTCGGCATGCTTATAGGAGACGCAGGTTATGGCGCGGTATATTTTGCGCTTACTATGTTTGCCCTGCGGAAATTGGGAAAGAAGGCAAAGGACAAGTCCGTTTTCTTTCTTTTTTTTGGTTTGAGTTTATGCGCTATCATATGGGGATTGTTGACGGGCGTTTTCTTTGGTCAGTCTTGGTTGGCCGGCATTGGCTGGAAGCCGATAGCGCCGGCGTTAAATGATGCCAAAAATATTCAGGCGTTCTGTTTTTTTCTCGGCGCTCTGCATTTATCTATCGCGCACTTCTGGAAGGCGGCCTTAAAGCTCCCCTCTTTGACCCTCCTGGCGGAAATCGGGTGGATTCTTGTTCTATGGAGCGTATTTTTCCTCGCGAGAAATTTGATTTTGGGGGATGTGTTTCCGGTTTTTGCTCAATGGCTGTTTTTAGCGGGGATTTCCCTGGTTATCTTATTTACCAGCCCGCAGAAGAATATTTTTAAGACGATAGGCTTAGGCCTCGGCGCCGTAGCTTTGAATCTGATGAACAATTTTACAGACGTGGTTTCTTATGTCAGGCTTTTTGCTGTGGGGCTTGCGGGAGTTGCAATTGCCGATGCTTTTAATTCTATGGCGGCAGGAGTAGGCAAGGGCGGCATATTGAATTTATTAATTGCTTTGATTATTCTTTTTGCGGGGCATGCACTGAATTTGGTTCTTGGGCTCATGTCTGTTTTGGTCCACGGGGTCAGGCTCAATGTGTTGGAGTTTTGCGGGCACGTCGGGATAAGCTGGAGCGGCAGGGCGTATAAACCGTTTAAAGAAAATTAAAACTTAAACAGGAGGAGAGAGATGGAAATAGGATTAATGGGGCAATTCAAGGATTTTGGCGCAATCATGGCGCTGGCTTTTTCTGCCACAGGCTCTGCCCTTGGCACTGGCGTGGCGGGAATGGCTGCGATAGGCTCGTGGAAGAAAAGTTTCTCGCAGAATAAGGCCGCTTCTTTTATGCTGGTCGCATTCGTCGGCGCCCCTCTTACCCAGACGGTTTACGGCATGATTATTATGAATAAGATATCGGAGATCGCCGGTAAAGGGCAATATCTCTGGGGGCTTGGCGCATGCGCAGGGCTTGCCATAGGCGTTTCCGCCTACTGGCAGGGAAAATGCGCCGCAGTAGCCTGCGACGCCATGGGGGAAACAGGAAAAGGGTTCGGCAATTACATCGTCGTGATTGGCATCATTGAGACGGTTGCCCTTTTTATGATGGCTTTTACCCTTGGGATCTTAGGAAAATTTTAAGTATAAATTTTCTTCGGGCGATAGAGCGGACTTTTTTTATTCAGGCGCAATGTTATTGAATAGCGCGCACCCTTGATAAGTTTTATTTTTGTGTTATATTTTTAATCTCCCCAGGTTTAATTCCCCGCAGCTTGCTGCGGCCTGGTGATATAATGGTGGTGTGAGCCGGTATATCCATAAAAGTCATAATGTTTCGGTTTTGTTGTATCATCTCGCTTGTCCAGCGAAGTACCGCAGGGTAGTTTTTGATCCAAAGGTGGATGAAGCTCTGCGGGATATATGTTTTGAGATTGAGAAACGCTATCCCGTGATCTTTCTGGAGATTGGAACAGACAAAGATCATGTGCATTTTCTTATCCAGTCTGTTCCAAGCTACAGCATCTCGAGATTGGCCAAGCTCATCAAGAGCATCACAGCTCGGTAGATTTTCTTTCGGTGTCCACATGTCAAAAAGCAGCTGTGGAGTGGAGAATTCTGGTCTGACGGCTATTATGCGGGAACCGTTGGCAAGCAAGGCAACGAGATGACTGTCAGCAAATACGTCAAAGAACAGGGGCGCGAGGAAGAATACATCCAACTGCACAAACGCCCGCTCCAGCTTGAGTTGGATCTTTGAGGAGATACCCCGCAGCTTGCTGCGGGGGAGTATTCATTGATAATACGCGAAATCAGCTTGATATTAGTATTAGGATAGAAGACATCGAGGGGAATATTGCCGTCCTCGATAGATTCGCTGATAGATTGCAGAAATTGTCTTAGTATTTTGCAAAAATAAGGAGGTGCCTATGAACGGTTTTAAAAAAGGATTTGGTTCTTTGTGATAAGGATGACAAAGTAATCAAAGTTTACCCGTATGGCAGCGAAGAGCAGCTAAGATATGAAATGGTTCTGGAAATATTATTTGAAGCAGATAGGCGAGCTCTAGAAAAACTCATAGAGGGAAGAAAGCATAAAGAGCAAGTAATAGACAGCCAAATAGAAGAATGTGATAAAAAGGTTTTTTATAAATGTACCAAGCGGTCAGCCAAAAGATACAATATGACGCAGACGGCGAGAATTTTAGGAGTTCATCGGGAGACATTATATTATTGGATCAAGAAGGGCTGGATTAAGCCGAAACGAGACTATCGCAATTATCCGGTTTTTACAGTTTTAGACATAGAAGAGCTGATAAAGTGGAAAAATACTATAAAATGTTAGGTTTCTTAGAAAGACGCAAAAATGGATTTAACCAATTGACTGACAAGGGGATAAATTGATTTCAGCGTCCCTTACATGCATCGGTTTAGACAGTTTTATGTAAACCTCAAATGAAGGATTTTAAATTACACAATTACTTATGAAACAAGAAGTTACAGCAAAAAAAGTGTTCATTCGCACACTGGGTTGACCGATGGTGCAAGTACCGCATGATGATCTTAGGGATTTTAAAGAAGTTAAACGATTGCGAGTGGTAGAGTTGTGTAAAATTAGCCGTAATTTCAGAAACTGAATTTAAAGAATTTAAAGTTGACATCTACTTGACAGATGTCGACTTTGATTAGAAAGAATTGGCATTTAAAGAACTGCTGTCAGTGGCCTTTAGCTTGCGTAATTTACTTGACAAAATAATCTGTTATGGTAACTTATTACCATAAACATGGTGAAAAGATGATATCCTTACGTTCAAAAGTGGCAATAAAATTACTGGATTATTATTTTCTTAATCCGGAGGCTCAAGTTTATATCAATGAGCTGGCGCGGATTCTAGAACTCGATCCCAAAAATACAGAGACTAAGCTCAAGGAACTAGAAAAAGAAGGCCTTTTTAAAAGCGAATTTCGCGGAAAACAAAGGTATTTTTTTCTTGCAAAAGATAATCCCGTTTTGGAGCATTACCGCCAGATTTTCCTAAAGACCCACGGTATAGAAAAAAGGCTCAAAGATGCGATAGGTAATATCAAAGGGCTTAAGGAAGCTTATCTGTTCGGCTCATACGCAAGCAACAAAATGGATTCTTCAAGCGATATTGATTTTTTGGCCATTGGCGCGCATTCTGTTTTGGAATTGCAGAGAGTTATCGCTAAATTTCAGAAAGATACAGGCAGAGAATTTAATGTGATGAATTTAAGCATGAAGGAATTCGAGGCTAAGAAAAAAAACAAAGAACCATTTATAACCAGCATCTTTAAAACTAAAATTATAAGGCTTGTATGATCAATTTTGAGAGCCAACACTTTCAAAAACTGGCATTTAAGGAAGAACAAATTGATCAATTCTTAAAATCTGCGTTACATGATCTGAAGATAGCCGAAGAATCGGATATTTCCGATGTTATTTTTAAGTTTAGTTACGATGCTCTCATAAAATTAGGTATCGCGCTCATTGCCAAAAAAGGGCACAAAGTAAGAAGTACGGCTGGTCATCATGTCAAGATTTTGGAGAAACTAAACCAACTACTTAAAGATGAAGATATCCTTGTGCTTAGAAATAAGATGAGGCAGG
>JBBTLH010000041.1:0-5970 GCA_038068755.1 Candidatus Omnitrophota bacterium | reverse complement strand
TCTCTCAGTAAATCTGTTAAACATCCTCTATCCTCCGATCCTTTCCCTGATGATCTGCGCGCGCTTCACGTCGCGTTCATTAGCTGACAATTTTTTGTTTTCAAGTTTTTGTAAGTGAGAAGGCTGAGTCAAAATAAACAATTCGTTGATAAGGCTGCGTTCAACATCCTTGACGATCCCTAAGTCAGAGCCTAGCCGCAGCATTGACAGAAGTTCCACGGTCTCGTTGCTTGAGATGATGTGAGCGTTCTTAAGCGTACCATAGGAACGCCAGATCCTGTCTTCAAGCATCTCCCTATGCTCAGCCATGAGTGATTCCCTGGCCTTTTCTTCCTGTTCAATGATCTGTTTGATAACGCCCTTAATATTACCCAGTATCTCTTCTTCCCTGGAACCTAAAGAGACCTGGTTAGAGATCTGAAAGAAATTACCTGATGCCTGCGTGCCTTCGCCGTAGAGCCCGCGCGTCGTGAAACTTAATTTCGCGATAGCCTCAAGCACGCGGTTGATCTGGCGCGTCATGACCAGAGCCGGAAGGTGCAGCATTATAGACCCCCTCATCCCAGTGCCTGTATTCGTAGGGCAAGCTGTGAGATATCCCCACTCTTTCTTAAAAGCATAGGTTAGGACCTCTGAGAGACGGTTGTCAATAGAATCTATGATGCGCCACGTCATATCCAGGTCAAAACCCGACTCCATGACCTGGATACGCAGATGGTCTTCTTCGTTAACCATGATAGCGACATTTTCGTCCGGATTTATGAACAATGCCTTCTGGTTGGAGCGTATCGCGTGTTCATTGGACATCAGATGACGCTCCACTAAAAATTGCTTGTCCACGTTATCAAAATCATCAAGCCTTAAGAAAATACCGTCTTTAAGCTCCGGAGTCTTTGCAAATGCCCCTTCAGCAATAGATAAGACCTGTTCGCTATCAGGTTTCTTGGCCCAATGCGGAAAAGGCAACTTTTCCAGATTCCTTGCCAGACGGATACGCGAAGAAATAATAATATCCGAATTAGGGCCGCTGCCTTTAAGCCAACTCGCTGTCCGGTTCAGAAGCTCTTCAAACTTCATTGTTTAGCCCTCTTTTTCTTCTCAGGTTCTTTATTATTCTGCGGCTCTTTCATTCTTGCTTCAGCTTCCTTGATCGCATCGCGCAATTGAGCGGCCTCTTCAAAATCCTCGCGCTCAATAGCTTGCTGCAAACTCGCCTTTAAATCATTAACGTCTGCGGCCTTTGCCTTGGGCGCTTTGGAATAAACAACTTCAGAAATTCCCTTCGGCGCCTTACCCACATGTTGGTTTGCGCCGTGAATGCGTTTCAATAACGGGCCCAGATATTTAGCAAACGCAGTATAGCACTCTCCGCAACCAAGCCTTCCTATTTTCCTAAAATCCTCGTATGTCAGGCCGCAGGCGCTGCAATGCGCGACCGCCGCAGCTTCCTTATCAACGGAACTTAACTGCTTGCCGTAATCCACCAGGCCGGCGAGAAGGTCTGAAAGGCCAAACTGCTGTTCCATCTGCATGCTTTTTTTTCTGGCGCAATCATCGCAAAGATGCAATTCGCTCATCTTATCGTCAACGATCTCGGTCAGATGAACTGTTGCCTGATTTTTGTTACAGATATTACAAAGCATAGCGCACGCCTTCTTTTTTAGTCAGCTTTTTAAACTCATCTGTTAATTTTAACGTGTAGTCTCCCACTCTGCCGCTGCCTATCTCGCGGCCGTCCATCAAGACCACGGGTATGATCTCCGCTGCCGTGCCGGTCAGAAAGCATTCATCGGCAGTAAAAAGGTCAAAACGTGTGATAGCTGCCTCCTGGGGCCGCAATCCGGCCGAGCCCGCGATGCTTAACACCGTTCTTCGTGTGATACCGTTCAGAATGCCGAAGTGTACTGCAGGTGTTAAAAGGGCGCCATCCCTGATCATAAAGATGTTATCACCCGTGCACTCCGTCACAAAACCGTTCTGATCCAGCATGACCGCCTCAGGCACGCCGGCATTGATCGCCTCTATCTTACCCAAAATATTATTGAGATAATTTAAAGATTTGATCTGCGGATTAAGCGCCTCGGGTGCATTTTTGCGCGTAGGCACGGTGACTATCTTTAAACCTTTTTTATACAACTCCTGCGGGTAGAGGGCGATCGTATCCGTGATGATAAAAATTGTCGGGTGATAGCAATTCCTCGGGTCAAGTCCCAGGTCGCCTTCGCCTCGGGTAACTACCAAACGAATATAAGCGTCCTTTAATTTATTGGCTTTTAGAGTCGAAATCACGGCTTTCTCCATATCAAGCTGCGTCATGGGTATTTTCAAAGATATCGCGTGAGCTGACGCGTATAAACGGTTGATATGTTCTTTTAATTTAAAAACGAGGCAATCATAAGAACGTATGCCTTCAAAGACGCCGTCGCCGTACAATAGGCCGTGGTCAAACACAGAAACCTTCGCCTCATCTTTTTTCACCAATCTGCCGTTAATATATATCAACATGATCCCTCCGTTATCCTGCCGTCAAAGATATTTAAAATGCGGTGCGACCCGAAAGCTAATTCGCGGCTATGCGTCACTATCGCCACGGTCATCTTTTTTGTTTGATTCAAACGCAACAGCATCTCGCTTATCTGCTTTCCTGTTTCATGGTCTAAGTTGCCTGTAGGCTCGTCGCAGAAAAGTATCTCAGGGTCATTCATCAAAGCCCTGGCTATAGCCACCCTCTGCTGCTCTCCTCCGGAAAGCTCGGATGGTTTATGTTTGACCCTCTCGGATAACCCTAAATCGCCAAGCAGTTCAAGCGCCTTCTTTCTGAGCTCTTTAACGTCTGAGCCTTTTTTTAACAACCCCGGCATTAACACATTCTCAAGGGCGTTGAATTCGTGCAAAAGGTGATAGAATTGGAACACAAATCCAAACCGCGTGTTCCTGATTATCGCCTTCTCCATATCACCAAGAGTAGAAAGGCAAAAATCGTCAAGAAATACGCTGCCTTGCGTCGGTTCATCCAACCCGCTTAAGATATGAAGAAGCGTTGATTTACCGGCCCCAGAAGGGCCGACGATACTTAAAAATTCGCCCTTAGCGATTTGGAGGCTGACCTCTTTTAAAACACAAAGTTCTTTTGCGCCGTTAAAATTATAAACCTTCGTGATATTGTTTGCTCTCAGCATTATTCGTACCTCAAGGCATCTACAGGGTTAAGCCTGGCTGCCTTGGAAGCGGGATAGAGCGTCGCAAGAAAAGTGATTAAAAACGCGCTTCCCGCTATAAATGCGATATCCTGCCACCTTAATGAGACCGGCAGCCTGTCAATATAATAGATATCCTGAGGTAGTTGAATAAACTGATATTTCTTCAGCAAAAGACACAAAATAACTCCACTTATTATACCAAAAAATGTCCCTGTGAATCCAATAATTAAACCGCCCCACCTGAAGATGTTGCGGATGACCTTTTGGGGCGTGCCTATGGCCTTTAAGATACCTATATCCTTGGTCTTCTCCACTACCATCACGATAAGCGTACTGATGATATTAAAGCAGGCAACCAGGACAATAAGAGTCAGGATTACAAACATGGCAAGCTTCTCAAGAGCTAAAGCCGCGAAAAAGTTTTTGTTGATCTCCATCCATGTCCTGATATGCAACCCAGCAGGCAGGATCTTCTGGAGCTCCTTTTTAACGCGAGGCGCGTCATAAGGATCGCCGAGCTTAATACCTGCCTGAGTGATAAGATGACCGACTCCGAAAAACTCCTGCGCGTCACTGATGTTTAAAAAAGCAAAGTTTAGATCATAATCGTACATGCCTGTATGGAATATCCCGCTGACTTTAAAAGTCGTATTGAGCCCCAGCACAGGCGACGAGAGAACGCATTCATCGCCTTTTTTTATGCCGAGCGCCGCTGCCAGCTCCTGGCCTAAGACCACACTACCTCTCGGCAAAACAAGACGGCCTTCTTTAAGATAATCTTTTATCCTTGTGACGCTCTCTTCTATGGCAGGATCTATGCCTTTGATGTTAAGGTTTAAAACTTTATCCTTATAATAGAGAAAGGCCTGTCCGCTTACGTATGGAGCCACCACTTCTACTTTTTTAACTGACCTTATCTTCTGGGAAAGGGCCGTGAAATCAGCTATACCCTCTTCGCTATGAACGATCACCTGGGGGTTAGAGCCAATTATCTTGTCTTTAAGGTCATTATCAAAACCTGTCATAACGGCAATGACTACGATCAGCGCCATAACACCTATTGAGACGCCTAAGCATGAGATCAGGCTGATAATGGAGATAAACCGCTCTTTCTGCAGATTCAAAAAATAACGCTTAGCTATAAAAAACTCAAAATTCATGTCTTGTCCTGGCGAAGAAGCGGAAAGAGGATCACGTCCCTTATGGAAGACTGATTTAATAAAAGCATACACAAGCGGTCAATACCTATGCCTAAGCCTCCTGTCGGAGGCATACCATATTCCAATGCTTCAATGAAATCTTCGTCAAGGCACCGCTTGCCCGACGACGCTCCAGTGGCGGGGCCGGCAGCGGCCTCGTCTTTGATCTCTTCTTGAAGCCGAAGCTTCTGTTCAATAGGGTCGTTAAGCTCGGAATATGCGTTAGCGACTTCCATGCCTGCCACATACAATTCAAACCTGTCGGAGATAAGCGGGTTTTCTTTCTTATTCTTGGCCAGAGGGCATAGAATACTGAAATATTCCGTGAAAAATACGGGCTGCGTCGGCGCGTCTTGCGTCAATATCTCCTCGACCATCTTGACGATCTGTGACCGCGTCAGGCGGTCCTCCACAGGACGGCCCTTCTTTTTAAGTTTTTCTATCATCACGCGTGTCTCATCCTGAGGCTCTATGCCAAAATTATCTTTGACGGCTTGCGCGAACGAACGCCTCGGCCACGGCGGCGTCAGGTCTATGTTTTTGCCCTGATATTCTATCTGAAGCCTGCCCAAGACAGTTTGCGCGACATGGGCAAAGATGTCCTCGGTTATCTTCATCATATCTTCGTAATCGCAATAAGCGGCATACAATTCCAGCATCGTAAACTCAGGGTTATGCCGCGTTGAAACACCCTCGTTCCTGAAACTGCGGTTGATCTCATATATCTTTTCAAATCCGCCTACGATAAGGCGCTTCAAATACAGCTCAGGCGCGATACGCAGATATAACTCCATATCATATTCATTATGGTGAGTCTTAAACGGCCTTCCTGCAGCGCCTCCGGGTATCATATGCATCATAGGCGTCTCTACTTCCAGGAAACCCTTCGAATTTAGGAAATCCCGAATGGCGCTGATGATCTTAGAACGCATGATGAATATCTCCTTAACCTCGGGGCTTGATATAAGATCAATGTATCTCTGACGATAGCGTATCTGAATGTCTTTTAAGCCGTGCCACTTCTCAGGTAACGGCCTTAGGGATTTAGAAAGAAGCGTAAAGCGCGCCACCTTAAGCGTAGGCTCACCGGTATGGGTCTTAAAAGTCTCGCCTTCAACGCCTACGATATCTCCTATATCAAGCTTATTGAAAAGCTCAAAATCCGTCTCCGAAAGAGGGTCATCTTTCCTGACGTAAAGCTGCAACCTGGCTTCCTGGTCACGAAGATCAGCAAAACATACCTTCCCGTGTTTTCTTTTAGCCATCAGGCGGCCTGCCAAAACCACCTTTTCATTTTCCCTGAAAGAAGACAAAAACTCCCTGATAGAACTCGTCCTGTTGAATTTTTGCCCATAAGGGTCAGAACCTGATTCTTTAAGGAATTTTAGTTTTTCTATCCTCTGCTGGATTATCTCATTTAATTCCATAACAGAACCTCACCTTTTTTGTGACAACAAAAAGCATTGGCCCTTATTATATCTGAGCGCTCAGACGGTGTCAATTGCAATTGCAGCTAATGTCATTTAAGAATTAAAAGTGGACACTTTTTAAGGGCATTTAAAGTTTAAAAG
>JBBTLH010000040.1:0-5099 GCA_038068755.1 Candidatus Omnitrophota bacterium | reverse complement strand
GGCAAGCGTTTTAGTATAGTTGTTTCGCGTTTTAATGATTTTGTGACAAAATCTTTGCTTGAAGGGTGTTGCGACACCTTAAAGCGCCACGGCGCCAAAGAAAGCGAAATTGAGATCTCCTGGGTACCCGGCGCTTTTGAGATACCGACTATTGCCTTAAAGCTCGCCAAGAGTAAAAAGTTTGACGCAGTGATATGCCTTGGCACGGTCATCCGCGGGGATACGCCGCATTTTGATTTTATCGCCGGCGAAGCCGCTAAGGGTATCGCTCATGTTTCCATGGAAACAGGCCTTCCCGTGATCTTCGGTATCATTACCGCAGATACGATGGAACAGGCGATGGAGAGAGCCGGTATTAAGGGTGGCAACAAAGGCAGGGATGCTGCCTTAAATGCTATTGAAATGGTCAATTTGTTAGATATAATATAAACATACTTATATGCGCAAACGCACTAAAGCTAGAGAATTGGCGCTTCAGCTCCTTTATCAGGCTGACGTTACAAGTGCCGGCGTTAAAGAGCTTGTAGATGATTTTTTTGCTATGACTGCTAATGCCGGGGAAGAACCCTCTGTAAGGGCTTTTGCCACGGAATTAGCCACGAGTGTCAACGATAATCTTGTCGCCATAGACGAAACAATCGCTATGTCCGCTACCAATTGGCAGATAGACCGTATGGCTACCGTTGACAGGAACATACTGCGCCTGGCGAGTTGTGAGTTACTTTTTAGAGATGATATCCCTCCTAAAGTGGCTATTAACGAAGCGGTTGAACTGGCCAAGAAATACGGAGATCTTGAATCCGGCAAATTTGTCAACGGCATCCTGGATAAGATCAACAAGACAAAAAACCCCGGCCCTAAATCTTAAGGGGACAGATTCAAATGTGCTCAAAATTTGCCGATCTCCACGTTCATAGCAGCTTTTCAGACGGCACGTTCTCGCCTCAGGGTATAATTGCCCAAGCCCGCAAAGCAGGGCTCGCCTGCATCTCCATCACAGACCATGATACGGTAGACGCTATTGATCCGGCATTAAAAGCCGCTGGGGAAGAACTTGAAGTGCTCACAGGCGTTGAGCTGACCGCCGAATCAAAGGGCCGGGAGATCCACATCCTCGGTTATCTTTTTGACCATAAGGACAAGGATTTTTTAAAGATGCTCAAAGATATGCAGGATATCAGGGTCAAGCGCATTTACGAAATATGTAAAAAATTGAAAGAGCATAAAGTGGATATAGAACCGCAGGATATTTTTGACTTGGCCGGCGCAGGCAGTATCGGCCGCCTGCATGTAGCAAGGGCGCTGTATAAAAAAGGGCATGTGGGTTCTATAGCCGAGGCGTTCTATCGTTATATTGGTGACAAGAGCCCTGCTTACGTCGGAAAGTTTAAAATGACGCCCAAGGAGGCGATTGATTGGATATTAAAGGTAAAGGGCATCCCCGTTTTGGCTCATCCATATGCTCTTGACGATAGCGCGCTGATATCTGATTTCGTCAAAGCCGGTATCATGGGTATTGAATGCTTTTATTCGGAGCACTCCGAATATCAAAAGAAGGAGTTTATAAAAATAGCCGAAAAATATAATCTTCTCCTGACAGGTGGTTCTGACTGTCACGGCGAGGCCAAAGAGGAAGTCCGCATGGGTAAAGTAAAACTACCTTACGAGTATGTGGAAAAGCTCAAAGAGGCGCAATGCAAGCTGATGTGAAGAGATTCATCCGCATGGCTATATCTTTGGCAGAAGGGGCAAGGGGCGAGACTTTTCCTAATCCCTTAGTGGGCGCGGTTGTTGTCAGAAACGGCCGGGTCGTAGGCCGGGGTTTCCATAAGAAAGCCGGAGGCCCGCACGCGGAGATCTATGCATTAAAAGAGGCCGGCAGGCAAGCCCGAGGCGCTAGCCTATATTGCACTTTTGAGCCTTGCAGCCATTATGGCCGCACCGGACCATGTGTGGATGAGATAATTTTGGCCGGTATCAAAAAAGTTTATTGTGGCATCATAGACCCTGATCCTATCACAAGCGGCAGGGGTGTCAGGGCATTGAGAGAGGCCGGCATTAAGACAAGCGTCGGATTTTTTGAAGATGAGATCAGGCGCCTCAATGAACCTTTTATTAAGGCCGTGACAAAAGGCATGCCTTTTGTCACTGTCAAGATAGCAGAATCTTTGGACGGAAAGACCGCTACGCATAAAGGCGAATCTCAATGGATAACAAGCGAGTCCTCGCGTCAATATGCGCACTTGATCCGCAGATTTTACGATTGTATCATGGTAGGTATTAATACGGTTTTAAAAGATGACCCTCGACTGGAGCCATCGGAACGCTTTAAGGGACACAAACTTATAAAGATCGTGGTTGATTCGCGCTTAAGAATACCCCTGCAGGCGAGATTATTAAATACCTGTCAGCCGGTGATCGTTGCCTGCGTTAAAAATGACATTTTAAAAGAAAAAAAATTAAGGCAAAGGGGTGTTTTGGTTATCCACACAAAATCAAAAAAAGGCAGGGTAGATATAAGGGAGCTTTTGGAAAAGCTTGAGCGGCTGGAGATCAGGAATGTTTTGGTGGAGGGTGGTTCAGCATTGATAGGTTCGTTTTTAGACGGACACTTGGCTGATAAGGCGTTGTTTTTTATCGCACCTTCGATCATAGGCGGCACCAATAGCATGCCTGCCGTGGGCGGAGAGGGCGTCAAAAAACTATCTTCGGCCATACGTCTTAAAAACCTGATAATCAAGAGAATGGGCGAGGATATTTTGGTAGAAGGAGATATAGCGTACAGCGTAGAGCGTTCAGCGATTAGGAAGGATTTTACTCTACGCTCCGCGCTAACCGCTAAACGCTAAATATGTTCACCGGCATTATTGAGGAAACAGGGCAACTAAAGGCAGTGCGTAAGTCTGGCGCCATAACGCGGCTTGAGATCTTGTCAGACAAGTCTGCTTGCGGCACAAAAGTGGGCGACAGTATTTCTGTCAACGGAGTATGCCTTACAGTTGTAGCTGTGCGCGCACTCGTTCTTTCGTTTGACGTAATTGGCGAAACGCTCCGCGCTACGACCTTGAAGAGTTTGCAATATGGAGAGCGTGTCAATTTGGAAAGGGCCTTGAAGGCAGGTGACCGTATGGGCGGCCATTTTGTCTCAGGCCACGTGGATTGTGTAGCTGCTATTCGCTCCAGGAAGATCTCCAAGGGTAATCTGGAATTTCAGATTGGTGTTTCTCCTAAATACTTAAGATATGTCATCCGCAAAGGCTCAGTTGCTGTGGATGGTATCAGTCTGACCATAGCTGATATAAAAAGCGGAGGGTTTTCTGTCTGCATAATCCCTCATACGGCTAAATCAACTACTTTATGGAAAAAGCAGGCAGGCGATAAAGTCAATATTGAGTTTGATATGCTTATAAAGGGCGCATTGTCAACGTAACCCCTTTATGATAAGATACTTTGGTTTCCTTTGCTGGATACTCTGCGGCTTGCCGCAGAGAGCTTTATTTCGGGGGGTGGCTCAGCTCGGCTAGAGCGCTTGGTTCGGGACCAAGAAGTCGCGGGTTCAAATCCCGCTCCCCCGACAAGAATTTAACTTTGGGCGGGATTTGAAGGCAACCCGAACGCCATTGGTCCGAGTGAGGGTGCCCGGTTCCGAAGGAGCCGAGCAAATGCGAGGCGGGTGAGGAAAAATCCCGCTCCCCCGACAAGAATTTAACTTTGGGCGGGATTTGAAGGCAACCCGAACGCCATTGGTCCGAGTGAGGGTGCCCGGTTCCGAAGGAGCCGAGCAAATGCGAGGCGGGTGAGGAAAAATCCCGCTCCCCCGACAGTATTTTTGATAGAAAAACAATTGTTTTTTGGCGATAGGGTATGTTATAGTAAAATCACAAATGAATAAGGCCATACAAAATTGGATTAAGAGTTCTGATTATGATATTCGTGCCGCCGAGATTATGAGAGACGGAGGGCGTTATCTTTATGTTATTTTTTTGTGCCACTTGTCCCTTGAGAAGATGTTAAAAGCTGTTGTGACGAGAAAGACGCGTAAAGTGGCGCCAAAGACGCATGATTTGTATTATTTGATGAAATTATCTGGTTTGGAAATTCCGTCATCTCATCAGAAAATTGCGGCACATTTAAATCAGGCCAGTATTCCTACGCGTTATCCACAAGATATGGCCAAGATAATGAAGCAATACACTAAGGCTATCGCTGAAAAATATCTTGAGGAGACAGAAAGTTTATTGAAATGGCTAAAACAAATAAAATAAACAAACTTACCGGATCTATTGTGGAGAGTCTCAAGCGGCATGGCATTCCCGTGAAATATCTTATTCTTTATGGTTCCTACGCTCATGGAACTCAAAAACATGATAGCGATATTGATTTGGCTGTTGTGTCTTCGGTTTTCACCGGCAAAAGTATTGTGAAACGCCAGGAATTATTGGGGGAGGCCTTGTATGATCTTGGTGAGCCTGTTGAAGCGTTGGGTTACTCTCCTCAAGAATATTGTCGTCCCCCTGCCTTGTCGTTTCTTTCAGAGATTCTTTCCACAGGAAAGTTGATTTATAAAATATGATTTTTTGAGCTCAATTTGTTTATTTCGCCTTGAGCTTAATTCAAGTTGCCCGACACCTTTCGGACAAAAAGCCAATATGACCAAACAAGAAGCCAAACAACAAATTCAAAAACTCGTTGAGAAATATCAAAGAGTAGCCGAAGCGGGAAAGATAAAGTCTTACAACGAAGCTCAAACCCGCAACGAATTCATTGAGCCACTTTTTGAATATTTAGGCTGGGACATGAGAAATCTCGCCACCGATAGCGAAGTTACCACCGAAGAAAATGTTTCCGGCGGCAGAGTTGATTTGGCTTTTCGCTTCAATAATATTCCCGCAATGTTTTTAGAAGCCAAAGCGATGAAGATTGATTTAGACGAGTGGAAATGGGCGGAACAAGCTATCAATTATAGCTGGAACAAAAGCGTTACTTGGGCAGTTTTAACAGATTTTGAAAGCGTTAAAATTTTCAATGCCGAAATTCCGCCAGAAAGTATTTCTCAAAACCTTTACATTGAGCTTAATGCCAAAGATTTTATAAGCCGA
>JBBTLH010000039.1:0-5490 GCA_038068755.1 Candidatus Omnitrophota bacterium | reverse complement strand
CTCTGTCTGTGTGATAAGGGACATATAGCGGCGATTCGCTAAAAAAGTTATGTCGCCCTTTTTAGCTTCTTTGATGCCGCTGGCGCCGCTGATCTTGACTTCCGGATCGCCTACGATCTGCCCGCCGACAAATAAGGCGAGCTCCCTTAAAGTCTTTTCCATCTATATTACTTTTTTGTGGCTTTTTCCGCGGGTTTACTCTTATATCCGCTGTTCAAAAGATCTACTATATCCTGCGTGACGTCCGCGCTGGCTGCGCCGTACAAAAGCACCCTGTCGTTAAAAATAAAATCATAACCGTTCTTCTGCGCGTAAGACTGAACGACCTTCTCTATATCCTGAAGGATCTCCTTGAGCTTCTCGTCGCGCTCTTTTCTTAGGTCCAGGGCTACCTGCTGGCCCATCTGGGTCAATGTCTTTTTCTTGCCTTCCAGCTCCTGCTGTTTAGCCGTCTTCTCTTTTTCGCTCAATAAAGACATCTTGTCTTCCAAAGCCTTTATCTCGTTGGATATCTGTTCTAACTCTTTTTCTTTGCCGCTCTGGACTGAGGAAAGAGCGTCATCATAGACTTTCGTTTTCTCATACTTGTCAAAAGTTGACGATAAGTCAACATAAGCCATCTTGCCCGCGGCGTATGCGTTCAACGAAAGCCCAAAGATCGCTAAAAACAAAATTATCCCCGACAGAACCGCGCTTCTCTTTAACATTTGACTCCTCCTTTTTTTTAGAATCCATGGCTCATGCTGAAATGGAATCTTCCCTCTCTTTTATTTTTACCGGGTTGCTTTTCCAAAGGAATACCGTAATCAAGTTTAAGCGGCCCTATTGGCGTCTTGATACGCACACCAAAACCAATGCCTGTTTTAAACCCGCCATTGCCGAAATCCTGCGCCTTGGACCATACATTTCCGCTGTCTATAAAAAGCGCTCCCTTGACAAACTCCAATAACGGCACGGTATATTCAATATTTCCGACGAGCAGGGATTCTCCTCCCAATGGGTCAAGAGTAACAGGGTCAATAGGGCCCACGCTTCTTTCTTCATAACCCCTTATAGTATTGGCTCCGCCGGCATAAAATCTTTCATAAATAGGCACCTTGTCGCTATCGCCAAAAGCCTGAGTGATGCCGCCCCGTATTTCAAACTGCAAAACACCCTTACCAAACACAGGAAAATATTGCGAAACCAGGGTAAATAATTTATTAAAATTTTTATCCCCCGCAAAAGGCCCTCCGGCTATTTCATAAGAACCGCTGATAACAGTGCCACGCGTCGGGTTAAAGACGTTATCAGTCGTATCGCGAGTCAGAAAAAACTCAAGAGAACTGATGAGATTCTTGCCTTGCTCATCCTTAAGGTCTTGCGTAGCCGTTGATGCGACATCCGATATATCAACTTGTTCAATGCGATAGGATACGCCTCCTTTAATATATTCCGTGAACTCCTTGCTCACTCTTAAGTCGCCGCCTGTCCTGTCTTCTACATAACCATACCCGACGGCGCTGTTTTTATCGTGAACGCGTTTGTAAAGATCAAAGCCGAAAGAAACAGGGTGGTCAAACATCCAGGGTTCAGTAAAACTCAACTCAAAGTTCTGCCTGACAGACCCCGTCTCAGCCCGCAGCTTTAAGTTCTGGCCGGCGCCCGTAAACGTGTTCCAGTTCTTCCAGTCAAAGTTCTTCTGCTCTATCTCAACGAACCCTACGAACTGGTCTATGGAGCTGTAGCCGCCGCCAAAGCTAAAAGACCCTGTTTTCGCTTCTTTAACGTCAACAATGAGATTGCGCTGATTAGCTTCCGTACCTTGAGAGGTGTCATAATTGACCTCTTCAAAAAATCCGAGGTTGTAAAGCCGCTCTTTGCTGCGTTTAAGCTTGTCGCCGTCAAACTTCTCTCCCGGCTTTATCCTTAATTCGCGGCGGATGACTTTATCCTGCGTTTTTAAATTGCCCCGTATCTCAATACGGTCCACGTAAGCTTCTTGGTTCTCCTCCAAGGAATAAGTGATGTTCACTTTGCCAGATACCGAATCCAGGGCTGTCGACTCTTTCACCTGCGCGAATATATGCCCCTTACCGAAATAAAATCCCTGTATATTGGCGATATCCTCCCTTAGGGCATCATAGGTGAATACGCCGCCTGCCAGACACGCCTTAAGGCTATCCCTGATCTGGAACTCGGAAAACTTCCCATAACCTTTTATAGTAATACTACCTACGGTATACTGCTTGCCTTCTTCTACCAAAATACGCAAGTATATATTTTTCTTAGCGTCGTAGTCTATCCTATAGTCTACCTTAACATCAAGGTAACCGTTCTTAAGATAAAAGGCCTTAATACGCTCTAAGTCATCGCTGAACTGGTCTTCTTTAAAGAAACCAGAGCTCAAAAATCCTGCTTTTCTTGTCTTTATCAGGCTTATGATTTTTCTATCGGAGAAACGAAAGTTATTGTCTATGTATATGTTGCGTATTTTTATCTGCCGGCCTTCGGCGACTACTATGACGATCTTTGCCTTATTCGTATTGGAGTCGGTATCTATGGTGTGTTCAATTGAAACATCCAAAAGGCCCCGCCTCTCATACTCTTTCTTAAGAGCCGCTATATCTTCTTTCAAGAGCGCGAGGTTCAGATATTGTCCCATTTTAGACTTGAGCTTCTGCATAAGGATACTGCGGGCAACTGCGCGATTGCCTTCTATTCTGATCTCTTCTATAACCGGCCTTTCTTCAACTTTAAAAATGACTTTAAGCCCACCTTCGTGATCCACCAGGCTTAAACTAATGTCAGAAAAGAAACCGGTTTCGTATAGTCTCTTAATGTCGTCCCGCGAGGCCTGCGCGTAGTAAGGCTGGCCGACGCGCGTCTTGATCTTGGCCATAATGGTAGGCGTGCTTATTGCTTTATTACCCGTGACTTCAATAGCCTTGACTTCTTTTTGAGTTTGCGTATCTTTTGCAGGCTCAATATGTTGCGCAAAAACAACGGAAGAAAAAACGACGGATAAAGCAATCAGGCAGATAAAAAGATATATTTTTTTCCGCATCATATTATTTTTATAATTATAAGGCAGCCAAAACCCAAAGTCAACACATTCATATAGTTGCTAACGTGAGCCATCGTCATAGTTTTGGCCATCAAGCGAAGCGAAATTCTCAAATCGTGTATACTCCTTGATAAAAGAAAGCTTGACCGTGCCCACAGGGCCGTTACGCTGTTTAGCGATGATGACATCCGCTGAACCTTTGTTCTGTTCATTGGCATTATAATACTCTTCACGCATAAGAAGAACGACAACATCCGCGTCTTGCTCAATGGCGCCGGACTCCCTCAAGTCCGAGAGCTGAGGCCTATGGTCAGTGCGGCTTTCCACGGCGCGCGAAAGCTGGCTTATCGCTATGACCGGAACGTTCAACTCCCTTGCCAATGCCTTAAGCGACCTTGAGATCTCGGATATCTCCTGTTGCCTGTTTTCAATGTTCGATCCACCTCTCATCAGCTGGAGATAATCTAAAACGATAAGCTTAATATCGTGGTGAGACTTCAGGCGCCTTGCTTTAGCGCGAAGCTCAAGGACCGAAATGCCGGCTGTATCGTCTATAAAAATGGGCGCTTCAGAAAGTTTTCCAGCGGCGGCGGTCAAAAGAGGCCAATCCTGCGCGGACAGATAACCCGTGCGCACCTTATGGGCGTCAACTCTGGCGTGAGAACATAATAACCTCTGGACCAATTGCTCCTTTGACATCTCAAGACTGAAAAAAGCTACAGGAACCTTATCATAGATGCTGGCGTGCTCTACGATGTTTATGGCAAATGCGCTCTTTCCCATGGAAGGACGGCCCGCGATGATAATAAGGTCTGAGGACTGAAGCCCGGCGGTCTTGATGTCAAAATCCGTAAAGCCGCTCGCCACTCCTGTAACATGAGCCTTATTCTGATAAAGCTTATCAATAGCCTCAATACTGTCTTTTATGACTTCTTTGATAGGCGTGAAACCGATCTTGCCAATGCGGTCGTCGGAGATTTTAAATATCATTTTTTCCGCGCGGTCAAGCACGGCATTGACGTCTTCGTCTGTCCCGTAAGCTTCAGTGACTATCTGGGTAGCATTATGGATAAGCTGCCTTAAGATGTTTTTTTCTTTGACTATCTTGGCGTAGTGGACGATGTTAGCCGCAGTAGGCACGACATTGGTCAGGCCTGTCAGGTAGCTTGCGCCGCCGACTTCTTCAAGCACGCCGTCACTTTTAAGTTTCTCTACCAGCGTGATAAGATCCACAGCCTTGCGCGAGTCGTAAAGATTGACGATGCTTAAAAATATCTTACGGTGGCTGTCCTTATAAAAGTTGTCTTCGCTTAAGATCTCAAGGACTAAAGAAATAGCATCTTCCTCTATGAGCATGGAGCCCAAGACCGCCATCTCAGCCTCTATGTTCTGCGGAGGGAGTTTTTCCAAAAAAAGGCCAAGCGCGGGAGCCTCTTTATCTGAACGTTTCGGGTTCCTCTTCATATTACCTATTTCTTAACGACCCAGACCTTGATCTTGGAAGTCACTTCAGGATGGAGCCTTACCTCTATATCGTAGATACCCAGCTCTTTTATGGGTGTTTCCAATACTATTGCCTTCTTGTTGACTTCAACGCCTTCAGCAACTATGGCCGCGGCGATATCCGAGGCGTTCAGGCTGCCGTAAAGTTTTTCTTCTTCATTCACCTCAGCGGTGATCGTCACAGAGAGGCCGGCCAACCGCAGGGCAGCCTCCTGCGCCTTTTTTATCTCAAGCTCTTTTTTGGCCTTTTTCTTATTCTGGTCCAGCTCTATCTGTTTTAAAGTCTCATCAGAGGCGGCCAAAGCCAGCTTTTTCGGAAAAAGAAAATTCCTCGCAAAACCGTCTTTGACCTGCTTGGCCTCTCCGGCTTTGCCGAAACCTGCGACATCTTCTCTTAAAATTACTTTAATCATAATTGTACTCCTATGTTAAACCCTAAGCTCGAAATCCTAAACTCTAAACAAACTCAAAACCCTAAATACAAAATTCCAATTTATCTGTTTAAAACATTGTGATTTTGACATTTGGATTTGTTTAGAATTTAGAGTTTCGGATTTAGGATTTTCATTATATCTTTATCTTCCGCTACTTTTTTAAGAACGGAAGCAGCGCCATGAACCTTGCCCTCTTAACAGCCTCTTCAACCTTCCTCTGATGCTTGGCGCAGGTACCCGATATGCGGCGCGAAAGCATCTTACCCCTCTCGCTGACCAAACGCTCTATCTTTTTTAAGTCTTTGTAATCTATGGTGTCAACCTTTTCTTCGCAGAAACGGCATGTCTTTTTTCTGAAGCGAGCCATAAGCACGTCATCCTTTTTCTCTCTTCGCCCGCTGCCCATGCGCCCGCCGCTCTTGCCGCCGAACTTGCCGCCGCTTTTACCGCCGCTCTTACCGCCGAACTTGCCGCCGCCAAAACCACCACCACCTTCTCTGCCACGAT
>JBBTLH010000038.1:0-6901 GCA_038068755.1 Candidatus Omnitrophota bacterium | reverse complement strand
CGCGTAACTTTTCATAACCCTCGCCGTCTCTGGTATATTCAGCCAGATGCAGGACAATTTTCTTACTCCCAAAGAAGTCCTTTTTAAATTTATCAAGAACAGGCGTCAAAACTTTCTCTTCATACCGAGAGTCCATAATACATCCGGCCAAAACAAAAATAGGATACTCATGGTCAATCCTGATTAAATCATGATCGCCTGACTCATCCAGAAAAAGCACCAAATTTCCCTTCTTAGAATCCTTCATAATAACCTCAAAATACCACTTGACATATTATACCTTTTGAGGTATATTTTAGTCATATAAAAATTAACACAATTTTGCTCAGTTTTATACCGTATGCGGCTAATATATACCCTAGTAGTGATAAAAACAAGGTTTTTATACGCTTCGAAAAGAAAAAAAACCAAGGTTTGCCGGCCTTGGTTAATCGGTGGCGGAGAGGTCGGGATTTTTTCTCCCCCGCCCCGGCATTCGCCGGGTCTCCTCCGAAACCGACCGCCCTCGCTCACACCAGTGGCGCTCGGGTCGGCTTCAAATCCCCTATTCCCCAAATCAGGTTTTAATATTCAAGTCCCGTTAAGGGACTTGAATATTAAAACGGAGAGGTCGGGATTTGAACCCGAGGGCCCAGTTACCCAGGCCAACTGCTTAGCAGGCAGCTCCGTTAAACCAGCTCCGGCACCTCTCCAAACTATCTATTAATCCACTTTGGCTTTAAGTGAATCCATAAGCGTGTCAAAAGAGCGCCCAAAAGCAAGGACGCCTTCCTTCTGCGCCTCTTCACAGATCGTCTTCAAATTGACACCTAATGCATCAAGCTGTGACGCATAAGCCTCGGCTCGCTCTAAATCGCTCTCTAATGTCAACGCAAGGCGGCCATGGTCCATAAACGCCAGCACTGTTTGATGGGGCATCGTATTGACCGTCAAAGGACCGATGAGATTATCAACGTATATGCAATCGCTGTAGGCCGGGTTCTTTGAGCTGGTTGAAGCCCATAACGGCCTTTGCACGCGGCCGCCCCATGCTTTCAGATCCCCGAATATTCTATCATCAAAGATCTGTTTAAATCTGCGATAAATAAACTTGGCGTTCGCAATAGCCATCTTGCCCTTTAAAACAGCGACTTTATCGCGTGCCTCTACCCCTGCCTCACGGTTGATAAAAACGTCTAAAATATTATCTATCTTGGTATCAATCCTGCTGATAAAGATACTCGCTACGGATGAAACACTTTTAAGATCAAGGCCTAGCCGCAATCTATCTCTTAAACCATCCATATAGGCTAAAGCTATATGCTCATACTGCTCCACAGAAAAAAGCAATGTCACGTTAACACTGATGCCTTCGCTTATAAGCGCCCGTATGGCCTTAGGCGCCTGGGGCGTACCCGGCACCTTAATCATGATATTCTTACGACCGACTTTCTTATGGATATGCCTGGCGTATTCTACTGTCTTTATCGGGTCATGCGCATAAGCAGGCAGGACTTCAATGCTGACGTAACCATCAAGGCCTTCTGTCCGGTCATAGACACCGGATAACATGTCCGCGGCGTCCCTGACGTCATCTGCCGTCAACTCGTCGTAAATAGCCTCAAGGGACTTTCCTTCTTTTTTGAGACGCTTTATCTTTTCATCATAGACCGCTGAGCCATTGATCGCTTTCTCAAAAATCGTGGGGTTTGAAGTCACCCCTACGATACCCATATCAAAAAAAGACCTCAGTTCTCCGCTATCAATAAGGCGCCTGTCAATATTATCATACCAGGGGCTTTGACCGAACTGGCGTAATTTTTGCAGTTTATTTACAGGAGTATCTGACATCAATATCCTTTAAAAAAGCAAACTTATTGTACTACTTAAAAGTGTGATTTTGAAGATTTTTTATAAAAATTCTTCTAAAACGGGAGCTATCCGTGATGGGCTAGATACGTCCTGGCCTATTAAGGCCTTATCTTTCATCAGGCCGCAGGCATCCTCATAAGTAGGCCGGCCGTCCTGGTAGATGACGCCGGTGGGTATCTTATCTCCCCACTCCAAAGCCTTCTCTAAAGCCTTATGTTTATCATGGGCGTCGTGATCAGCCGCAAGCTTATAGACGCGCTGCTTATACCAGACGAAATTATTCTTCTTATTGAAAGTCACGCATGGCTGCAAAACGTCTACGAGAGAAAAACCCTTATGTTTGATGCCTTCCTGTATCATTGATGAGAGGTGCTCTTTATCACCTGAAAAGCTCCTTGCTACAAAACCCGCGCCCAATGTAACAGCCAACCCTAAAGGATGGACAGGCTCACTAATAACGCCGTGCGTCTGGACCTTGGTGACAAAACCCAGGTCACTCGTAGGCGAAGCCTGGCCTTTGGTCAGGCCATAGACCTGGTTATTGTGGACGATAACTGTTATGTCTATGTTTCGCCGTATGGCGTGCATGAAATGATTGCCGCCTTCCCCATAGATATCGCCGTCGCCGGATGTCACAATAACAACGAGCTCTTTATTTGCTATCTTGATACCGGTTGCCACAGGAAGAGACCTGCCATGGAGGCCGTTAAAAAAGTTACAGTTCATGTATTGCGGCAATTTTGCCGCCTGGCCTATGCCGGAAACAAAAACGCATTTATGCATATCGGCATCCAGCTTAACCAGCGCGTCCCGCACAGCATCTAGGATGCCAAAATCTCCGCATCCCGGGCACCACGCTGTCTCGTATTTTCCTAAGGATTCCAAGTCAGCCATTTTTTTTAAATTTCCTATACGCTTTGGCTATTTCCTCTGCTTCAAACGGCAGGCCGTTGAACTTATTGATCCTATTTTTGATAACCTTGCCCGTTGTTTCGGCGATAAGCCGGGCGAATTGCCCTGTAAAATTATTCTCAACAACAGCCGCAAATTCCAGTTTTTTCAAAAACGTGAAGTGTTTTTCGTTAAGCGGCCAGACATCGCTAAAATGGAATAAAGCTACTTTTTCATGCCGCTTGCGGCTTTCAGAATTCAGTAAGTCTACTGCCTCTTTTAAAGCGCCATACGTTGAACCCCAGCCGATGAGACAATCCTCTGCATCCTTCGGCCCGTATCTTATCGGCGGCCTGGCTTCCTTCAAAAGCCCCAGGTTCTTCCTATTCCTCTTTTTAACCATTTCCGGCCGCATGAAATCAAGGTCTTCGGTTATGCGGCCTGTCTCGTCGTGTTCGTCTGAATCCGCTGTCACGAAAAAATAGGGATTGCCCGGTAAGGCCCTGGGAGAAACGCCGGATTTTGTAATTTGGTAACTCTTGTATTCCTTGAGCTTTTTTAATTCCTCATCGGACAATATGTTTCTTTCAATCTTGACTTCTTTTAGGTCAATATCATCAACGGTCAGGTAGGAATCGGCTATAAACTGGTCAGAGAGGATGATCACCGGAACACGATAAGTATCCGCGATATTAAAGGCGCGCGCCGTAGCAAAGAAGGCTTCTTCAATAGTCGCGGGCGCCAGGACCATTCGGGGAAATTCGCCGTGGCCGGCGTGAATTACAAACTGCAGGTCTTCCTGGGCTGTGCGAGTCGGAAGGCCGGTAGCAGGCGCTGGCCGCTGGGCGACCACAATAACGATAGGCGTTTCTACCATGCCGGCTAAGCTTAAACCTTCAACCATAAGAGCAAAGCCGCCGCCGCTGGAGGCGGTCATGCTGCGCGCGCCTGCAAAAGAAGCGCCCAGGGCCATATTAATAGATGCTATCTCATCCTCTGACTGTTCCACCACAACGTGATAATCATCTTCTTTTGCCGCCAAATAAGTCATGATGCCTGTTGAAGGACTCATAGGATACGCAGAGATAAACTGACAGCCTGCGGCTAAAGCGCCAAGCGCTACAGCTTCGCTCCCGGAAACGAGCATCTTCCTTTTGCCCTCTAAGGCGCTTAAAGATGGCAGTTTATTGCATTTTACTTTTTTAAAAACGAGATCATAACCCGCCTGCGCTACCTTGATATTAACATCTCCGATAGCTTTATCTTTATCGCCGAAACTCTCCCTGATAAGCTCAAATAATACATTAACGTCGTATTCTAAAAGCCCAAGCACGCACGCAACTGCCGCTATATTACTCATTATCTTGTTACCGCCGTTCTCTGAGGCGATCTTGGCAAGCGGTATATCCAAAGGACATCCTAAAGTCGACTCCATCTTAACCACAGTAGAATCAAATATCACAACGGAGTTTGCCTTTAATTCTTTTAAATGGCAGGAACTTTCGCGGTCCAACGCAATAAGGATGTCTGTAGCGGCGGATGGGGCGAGTACTCTTGCATCTGAGGCCCTTATCTGGAACCAGTTATGGCCGCCCCTGATGCGCGACTGAATGACCTGGTTGGCAAAGACATTCAGGCCTTTCCTGGCAAAAGCCTTTGAAAGCAGAAAACCCATAGTCGCAAGGCCCTGCCCGGCTTCACCGCCGATCTTGATGGTGAAGTCTATCTTAACCGAAGAACTTCTCGCCTTGAGCCCAGTTGGCACCGTCCACCTCATCAATGACTAAATACGTAGCTTCTTTGGGTTTCTTGGCGACGCGCAGCAACGTGTCCGAAAATTCTTTAGCTATCTGTTGTTTCTGCTCTCTGGTCAGTTTTCCTACTACTCTTAGATTAACATAAGGCATAAGCCCCTCCTACTGGGTTATAACAAAGATAACATTACTGGCAAAAAAATTAGGCAAGAACTTAACGAGGCGTTTTTCTCCCAAGTAATAAGTAGACAGTATCTTTATTTTCTTCTCCGCGCAGAAATCCGTAAAATCGCTGATACTTAAAAAATGCAGATTTGGCGTATCATACCAATGATAAGGCAAAGATACGGTGACAGGCGCTTTTCCGCGCAAGAAAAGCCTGAAACGCGCCGGCCAATATGCAAAATTGGGAAAACCCACGATGACTTTTTTTCCCACGCGCAGCGCCTCTTTAATGACAAAATCTACTTTCTTAACCTCCTGCATACTCTGGTTAAGTATGACGTAATCAAATGACTTGCCTGGATACTCTATCAACCCTGAGTCTATATCGCTGTGAAAGACGCTTAAACCTTTCTCCACGCATTTATAGATAGCCGCCTCACTGAGCTCAATGCCCTGGACCTGGGCGCTTTTTTCTTTGGCCAAAAAATAGAGCAGATCGCCTGAACCGCAGCCAAGGTCCAAAACGCTGGAACCGGGTTCAATGATCTGATAAATTATCTTATGGTCTAAGCGGACCGTATTAAACACCATGGAAGAACCTCACGCGGTAACCCTGAAATGTCTTGTCTAAGAAATGTTTGATAAGATGCGTCTCTTCTTCCACCTCAAGCAAGAATGCATCGTGGCCATAAGTTGAGTTTATCTCGCAATAAGTCGCATCCGCATGCCTTATCTTCAGCTGACGGACTATCTCCTGAGACTGATAGAACGGATACAACCAGTCCGACTTAAACGCGATCACCAAAAACCGCGTTTTGACAGACTTTCCTTTCAGGATAAGCTTATCTCCCGATAGATCAAAATAATCCATAGCCTTGGTGATATAAAGATAAGAATTAGCATCAAAGCGTTTTACGAAATTATCTCCCCTGTAGCGCAGATACCCCTCTACCTCAAAATCCGTCTTGAATTTGAAGCTATAGTCCTTCTCTTTGAGCTTGCGTGAAAATTTCTCCTCCATGGACTTGTCGCTCATATAAGTAATATGGCCGATCATGCGCGCCACAGCCAGGCCCTTTTCCGGCTGGAGGAGCCCGTAATAATCGCCTTCCCGCCAATCCGGGTCTGCCATAATAGCCTGGCGTCCGACTTCATCAAAAGCGATCTGTTGCGGAGAGTGCTTAAGCGCCGTTGCGATAGGCATGGCAGAGCGTACCCGCTCCGGATAAGAAGCCACCCACTGCAAGACCTGCATACCGCCCACCGAACCTCCGGCAACGCACAAAAGGTGTTCAATGCCTAAGTGGTCAATAAGGTGCCTCTGCGCGTGGACCATATCGAAAACCGTGATAATGGGAAAATCCAGGGCATAAGGTTTAGCAGTCTTCGGATTTACCGAAGAAGGGCCAGTGCTGCCTTTACAACCGCCGAGGACGTTAGAACAGATCACAAAATATTTTGACGTGTCAAAAGCCTTACCAGGCCCTATCATGGAATCCCACCAGCCGGGATGGCTATCTCCTTTATGAAACCCGGCGGCATGGGCATCTCCGGATAAAGCATGGCATATTAAAATAGCGTTGGCCTTATCCTTATTCAACTCACCATATGTTTCATAGGCGAGTGTGATGGGCCCAAGTTTTTGCCCTCCTTCCAAACACAGTTCGTTCGGCGGATCGGCAAATGTGTAATATTTTGTTTCAACATTATTCATATTAACTCACTCCTGAAATAACCACGTTGATAAATAACGTTCTCCGGTATCCGGAAAAACCACCACGATCAACTTGCCCTCAGACTCTTTTCTTTTAGCAACCTCTAAAGCGGCCCACATGGCAGCGCCGCTTGAAATACCTACAAGCATGCCTTCTTCTTTGGCAAGGCGGCGGGCGACTTTGCCTGCGTCATCATTTGAGACTATTATTATCTCATCAATGACGTCTTTATTTAAGATCTGGGGCACGAAACCTGCGCCGATGCCCTGGATCTTGTGGGGCCCGGGCTTTCCGCCTGATAAAACAGGCGAATCCTTGGGCTCAAGGCCTATGACTTTCATAGAGGGTTTTCTTTTTTTGAGTATCTCCCCAACACCTGTAACAGTGCCGCCCGTGCCTATGCCGGATATAAAAATATCAACCTTTCCGTCTGTGTCGTTCCAGATCTCCTCTGCCGTAGTCTTGCGGTGTATCTCTGGGTTGGCCGGATTGTTGAATTGCTGCGGCATAAAGGCATTGCCTAAG
>JBBTLH010000037.1:0-13090 GCA_038068755.1 Candidatus Omnitrophota bacterium | reverse complement strand
CAGGTGCTCATACGCGTTTTTTATCTTGTTTACCAGAACCGAACGCCTGCCGTGCAAGATATATCTCTCTGTAAAACCCGGAGAGATAGCGATCGGGCTCATGTAGGATAGGTTACCCTTGAGGCTAAAGATCTTTTGCATCAACACCGCGTCCTTATCAATTTTTTTGCCGGCTATAACCTGGTACTGCTGCCCGACCGGTTTCATATATCCAACTCTCTTCACGAACTTGCGCAGCGCGCTCAACAGGCCTAAAGAGACCATAGTCTTGCCGTCATTCTGCCGAGTAGCAGCGATATAAATATTCTTCTTGCTCATAATTATCCGCCTTTAACCGTTTACCGCCTTTTAAATATTTTCCTAATAACTATCAATAAAGGATCATAGAATAAATCAGCGAGCCGCTCTTTGAGAGGGATAATAGCATTATCGGTAATCTTGATTTTTTCCGGACAGACGTCGGTACAACAATGTGTCACATTGCACAGGCCTATCCCGGCAGAATCTTTGATAAATTGCATCCGGGGCGCTTTGTCCAGCGGGTGCATCGCCAGTCCCGCTAAACGGACAAAAAAACGCGGGCCGAAATATTTATCCTTCTTGTCGTGTGTGCGGATGACATGACAGATATCCTGACACGAAAAACACTCGATACACTTCCTGAACTCCTGAACCCTATCGACATCGAACTGATGCATCCGCCAGTCAGTCTTCTCATCCGGGGCAAAGGACGCTATTTTCTTATTGACCTCATAATTCCACGAAACATCAGTCACCAGATCTTTAATGCCCGGAAACGCTTTGAGCGGCCCAACCTTGATCGGCTGATTAGCGGGCATATCGTTGATACGCGTCTTACACATGAGCTTAGGCATCCCGTTTATCTCTACCGTACATGAGCCGCATTTTCCAGCGCTGCAGTTGCAGCGGACACCAAGATCCTGGGTATATCTGGCCTGGATATCAAGGATCGCATCCAGGACCACCATCCCGTCAACCACTTCGATGCGGTATTCACAATACTCGCCTTTTCCCTGAGAACCCCTGAAGATCAGAAACACCGCTTCCTGTTTTTCCCTGTTCATCTAAGGTCATCCCCCACTAACTTACGAATATCCTGCGGCATCGCCGGGAGCAACTCAATGCTAAGTTCGGGCGCTTCATTATTTTTCCTGATAATAATACTTTTTTTACTCCATTCAGGATCGCTGTCAGGGAAATCTTCCCGCGTATGCGAACTTCTGCTTTCTTTTCTTTCAAAGGCTGCCAGGGTAGTTATCTGAGCAACCGTCAGCATAAACTTTAACGAAAGGCACAAATGCCATCCAAAATTATACCTGGTATCACCGATAGCGCCTGCTCGCGCGTAACGATTTTTAAGCGCCGTCAACATTTGTGAAGCTTCCTTTAATTTATCTCCGTTTCGGATAATACCGACGTGTGCTTCCATGAGTTCCTGTAAATCCGCGTGGAGCAAAGCAGGGTTTTCATTCCTGGCGCCGTTAAAAGGAGCAATTAATTCATCCTGGTACATATTTAATTTCTCTTTATCAAAAGACTCAAATTTTTTGACCCGCGCGGCATATTCCGCAGCCGCATATCCCGCTCTTTTACCGAAAACCAAAAGATCCGACAAGGAGTTACCCCCTAAACGGTTGCCTCCGTGAAGGCCGGCGGCAACTTCGCCGGCGGCAAACATACCCCGGACCGTGCTTTCCTGCGTTTCCGGATGCACCTTGACACCGCCCATGGCATAATGGCATGTCGGGCCTACTTCCATAGGTTGTTTCGTAATGTCGATATCGGCAAACTCCATGAACTGCTGATACATGCTGGGAAGTTTGCTTTTTATATACGCTGCCGGCTTATGCGAAATATCAAGAAAAACTCCTCCATGCTCGGTCCCTCTGCCTTCTTTCACTTCCTTATTTATAGCCCGGGCAATCACATCTCGCGTCGAGAGATCCATACTCTTGGGGTCGTATTTTTTCATGAACCGCTCGCCCAATTTATTTTTTAAAATCCCGCCTTCACCACGCACGGCCTCGGTTACCAACAACCCCTTGACGCCGGGAGGCCAGACCATACCCGTAGGATGAAATTGCACAAACTCCATATCCTTCAATTCAGCTCCCGCCTCATAAGCCAAAGCTTGGCCGTCTGCAGTACCATCCCATGAATTGGACGTAATGCGCCAGATCCTGCCGATGCCGCCGGTAGCCAGAATAACGGTTTTTGCCATAAAGACAACGGCCTTGCCGGTATCTTTACAAAAACCAAACGCGCCCACGATCACACCGTCTTGCACGAGCATACGCGTTATCATGCATTCCGTAAATAAATCGATATCCAAAGCAACGGTTCTATCCTGAAGTGTCCGGATCATTTCGAGCCCAGTCCGATCCCCCACATGACAAAGCCTGGGATAGGTGTGGCCGCCAAATGCCCGCTGCAAGATCCTGCCATCCTGTGTCCGGTCAAATATAGCACCCCAGCGTTCCAATTCCCGCACAGCCTCGGGAGATTCCTTGGCGTGTATCATCACCATGCGCCAATCATTAACGTATTTTCCGCCAAAAAGGGTATCTTTAAAATGAGCCTGCCAGGAATCCCCGGCATCCACATGAGCCAACGATGCGGCTATGCCGCCTTCCGCCATAATAGTGTGCGCCTTACCGAACAAAGATTTGCAAACGATAGCAGTTTTGGCGCCCGACTCTTTTGCCGCAATGGCCGCCCGCAGGCCCGCTCCGCCCGAACCTATAACCAAGACATCAAAATTAAACACTTCATATCCGCTCATAAACCAACCTCAAAAAGATTTCCAGGTGTTTATATCGTTAACGATTCCGTGCGATAATAATCGCACATATAAATCAGCTATAATAATAGTGACCAGGCTGATCCATGCCCATATTCCATGCCGCATATTGAGGACACTGACCATGTTCCAAACGCGATATCGCGCGCGAGAGCACGGAGAACAGGAAAACTGATTAAGCTTTCCTCCTATAATGTTACGTAACGAGTGGCAGGAAAAAACATATACAGTGAGAAAAATGCTATCCACCAGAAGAAGGCCGCTGCCGACGCCAACACCAAAAACATTTTGATAGTAGAACGAGGCAATTGTTTCCTTCCAGTGAATAAACAAAAGCAATATCGCAAGATAAACAAAATAGCGGTGCGCATTTTGAAGAATAAAAGGGAATGCGCTTTCGCCTTTATAATCCTTTTTTAATTCATTAACGGCACAAGCAGCCGGATCAAGGAAATAGCTGCGGTAATATGTCTTTCGCCAATAATAACAGGTAAGCCGGAAAGCGACCGGTATCCAAAAAACTAAAAGCGCGGGCGATAACTGGCCTATTCTAAAATCAAAAGGATAGAATGGCGAACGATAGGGCCCAAATTTATAGCCCTCTGCCTGAAATGTCGCCCATTGAGCGTACAACAAAAGCACCGTCAACGCTAGACACATTAAAAACCACTCCACATACCAAGGGTCAGTCCGGCCTTCTTTTGTGACTGTCTTATGAATAGGTGAAGAAGCGTTCATTTCCCGCTCTTTCTTTCGGTTTGATTATAGTAAATATACATGATCTCCTTGTCAAAGAGATTACGCTTATATTCAACCGCCTTTTCCCTGACAACAGTCAATATAGTCTCAGCCAGAGGGTCTTCCAGGTCAATGCCGAATTCTTTAAATTTCATCCTGATCGCGCTTTTCCCGGAGTGCTTGCCTATAAGGATCTGCCGCTCTCCACCGATCTCGGAAGGATGAAATACCTCATAGGTCTTAGAATCTTTTACCAAACCGTCTACTTGAATGCCTGCCTCATGAGTAAAAATATTCTTACCTACAATAGGCTTACTTAAAGGAACCTCTCTTCCCGAAGCTTTAGCGACAAGTTCGGACAAAGCTTTCAGTTTGGAAAAATCAAAAGAGATGGGATAGTTTTCCACATATTTGAGTGCCATCACCACTTCTTCTAAGGCCGCATTTCCCGCGCGTTCGCCCAAACCATTTACCGTAACGCTGATAAATTCAGCACCCGCCATAAAGCCGGTGATACTATTTGCCGTGGCCATACCAAAATCATTATGCGCATGGATCTCTATAGGTATGTCTACTTCCTGAAGCAACGTCGCTATCTTTGCCGCGGTTTGTGAGGGGCCGAGTATTCCTACCGTATCGCAGAAACGGAGACGGTCTGCGCCGGCATTCTTCGCAATGCGGACAAAGGTAATCAAATCATCCATATGAGTTCTCGAGGCATCTTCGGCATTACAGGAAACATAGAGTCCGTGGCTCTTCGCAAAGTTAATAGCCCTCGCTACCGTCTCATGAACCCAGGCACGGTTTTTCTTCAACTTTTTTTCAATATGTACATCAGAGACGGGTATGGAAACACAGACAGCGTCTAATCCGCAGTCAATGGCATCTGTTATATCATCGGTTACTGCCCGGCACCAACCGAGAATGCTGGCGCGATGATTATCTTTGACAACATCTTTTATTGCCTGTTTTTCATCGCCTTTCATCGCGGGAACTCCTGCCTCAATTTGATATACCCCCGCCTCATCAAGGAGATTGGCAATTTGACGTTTCTCCTCGTTAGAAAAAACCACTCCCGCGGTCTGTTCTCCGTCCCTTAAAGTGGTATCGACGATCTTGGCTTCCTTTAACGACTGTTCTCTTTTCTCTATCATCGTATTCTCCCCCATATGCTATTTTACTTAAGAAGACTTTTAACCAGCGAGGTAATCTCATGAATATGGTTAGCTAAAAAAACGTGGGCCTCCTTGAGGGCTTTTTCCTTGGACTCGGCCGTCCCGGAACCGCCGGAGACGATCGCGCCCGCGTGGCCCATTATTTTTTCAGGCGGCGCGGTCTTTCCTGAAATAAACCCAATTACCGGTTTCTTCATCCGCACGATAAACCGGGCTGCTTCCTCCTCATCGCTGCCGCCGATCTCACCGATCATTATGACTAACGAAGTCTCGCGGTCTTGCTCAAAAAGAGGCAAAATATCAGAAAAGCGCATCCCTAAGATAGGGTCTCCCCCTACACCAACACAGGTAGATTGGCCGATCCCCGCAAGGGTGAGATTATTTATAATTTCATAGGTTAATGTCCCGCTGCGCGAGACCACGCCCACCGGCCCTTTTCTTAAAATGGAGTTGGGGATGATACCTAATTTTGCCTTTCCTGTTGAAACGATCCCGGGACAATTCGGCCCTATCAATTTCACATTTTTCTCTCTTGCAAAGGCAATCGCCTTTAACATATCCTGAACAGGTATTCCCTCGGTGATACAGACGACCAGCCCGACTCCCGAATCGGCCGCTTCAATAATAGCCTCATAGGCAAAAGAGGAAGGCACGAATATAACCGAAGCTGTCGCCCCCGTAGCAGAAACCGCGTCTTTGACTTTATCAAATACAGGCAGGCCGAAAATCTTTTGTCCCCCCTTGCCGGGCGTTACCCCTCCGGCCACTTTCGTGCCGTATCCGATCATGCGCTCAGTATGGAAACTGCCTTCTCTTCCGGTAATGCCCTGGACAACTACTTTTGTGGTTTCATCTACGAGAATGCTCATCTTTTTGTTACCTCACAAGCGCCACTATCTTTTTTGCCCCTTCTTCCATGCTCTCCACGCTGACCAAGTCGCTTTTTTCCAGAAGCCTTCTTCCCTCTTCGCATTGAGTACCGGTCAAACGCAAAACTACGGGGACGCCGAAAGGCCTCTCCCCGGTAATCTGGATGATCCCCCGGGCTACCTCATCACAACGCGTAATCCCTCCGAAAATGTTAATAAAGATCCCCGCTACCTCCTTGTCCGCAGCAAGCACCTCCAACGCGTTCTGCACCACCTCTCTTTTTGCCCCCCCGCCGATGTCAAGGAAATTTGCCGGCCTGCCACCCATGCGCTGGACCTCATCCATCGTCGCCATCACGAGCCCGGCGCCGTTTCCGATTATGCCGATGTTGCCGGACAATTTTACATAGGCAAGGTTGCGCCTGTGCGCCTCTTTTTCCAGCTCATTGTCTTCGGACTCTTCCTTGATGGCCTTGAGGTCCTGGTGACGAAAGAGCGCGTTATCATCTATAATTATCTTGGCGTCGCAGGCAATAAAGAGATTTCCCCCGGCAAGAATCAATGGGTTAATTTCAGCAATCTGCGCGTCGGATTTTAGATACACGGCGAAGAGGCCGCGCACAATTTCCGCGAATGGCGCGCATAAATCATCCGGCAGGCGCAAGAAGGATATAAGCTTGCGCACAACCCCCTCCTCTAATATATGCGGGGTTTTCAATACCTCCTTCATTATTTTTTCAGGGTGCGCCTTCGCTGTCTCTTCTATGTCGATCCCGCCCGCATCCGAAACCATGATGACGTTGCTTTGCCTTGCGCGGTCAACCGTGATGCTCAAGTAGAATTGCCCTTTTATATCCAGCCCCTTTTCTATCAAAACTTTTTTCACGCGCAGCCCCTTTACCTTCATCCCCAAAATTTCCGTCAGGCCCTTCTGAAGTTCTTCACGGTTAAAGACTATCCGTATCGCCCCCGCCTTGCCCCTTCCCCCGGCATAAATCTGGGCCTTGATCGCTAATGGAAAACCCAGGCTTTCTCCGGCGCTAAGTCCATCCGCGGGATTATCAACCACCATTCCCTGCGGGACAGGTATACCCTGCGCTTTTAATATCTCTTTTGCCTGGTATTCATGAAGTTTCATTTTTTTTGCACTCTCACCCACTTAAAGCCGCTGTCTTCGACCACCTTAAACCCCATATCTACCGCGATACGGTTCAGCACTAAAACCTTGCGCGGGACATGGTCCAATGCCGCGCGTATTAACGCCTCTCTGGAAACCGCCCTGGTAATAGCCGCCAGACTGCCCAAGGCTATAATATTGAGCACTATAGGATTATCCAATAACTTTGACGCTAACGCGCTGAAAGGGGCCTTGAAGACATTTTTAAACCTACGGGGAACGTCCTTGATTAATATTTCGTCCACTACAAGCAGCCCGTTTTCATCAAGCATATTCCCGTAAGCGTCAAGCGCCTGCTGGGTCATCGCCAAAAGCACGTCCGCTCGCCTCACCTTAGGATAGTCAATTTTGGCTGAACTTATAATGACTTCGGCCCTTGACGCGCCTCCCCTTGCCTCAGGCCCATAGGACTTGGTCATAATGGCTTCCTTATTATCATAAATGGAGGCTGCTTCCGCGAATATCCTGCCTCCCAGGATTATGCCCTGCCCGCCCGAGCCGCTAAAAATTATTTCATAACCTTCTGCATTTGCGGGAAACTCATGACGTCGGACTTTGAGCTTTCTTAATAATTTTAAGATATTCATCTGTATATTCCGTCTCCTCAGCCAAGTGGATCAAACCTATAACAAATTTTCCTTTTTTCTCCTCTTCTGAGAGCGTCTGGTACTGCTTGAGGTTGATCGCATGGTCCCTCTGCCATTCCAGCATCTTGACGCCGTTGTCCATCTTGTTCATTCTTCCGTAATAGGTGGGGCATCCGGTAATGACCTCTATCAGACTGAATCCGTGATGTGCGATGCCGTCCGCGATAAGTTTGGGAAGCCCAACGGCGTGGTAAGTAGTGGAGCGGGAAACATAGGTTGCCCCCGCGGCTTCGGCAAGAACGCATATATCAAAAGGTTTCTCCATGTTTCCATACTGGGTAGTCGAAGTGCAGTCATCTATGGGCGTAGTCGGAGAATTTTGGCCGCCGGTCATACCGTAGTTGTAATTATTGAACACGACTACTGTAATATCAATATTGCGGCGGGCGGCGTGGATAAGATGGTTACCGCCTATAGCCGAGACATCTCCATCGCCGACAAGGGCGACCACGGTAAATTCCGGTTTAGCCATCTTGATCCCCGTAGCGAACGCCACGGACCTGCCGTGGGCGGTATGGAGGGTGTCAAAATCAAGGTAACCAACTGCCCTGGACGAACACCCTATACCGGAAACGACTACCAATTTATCCCTGTCAACTTCTAAATCCAAAACCGCTCTTATAAACGATTGCAAAATAATCCCGTGCCCGCATCCTGAGCACCAGATGTGCGGAAATTTATCCAGGCGTAAATATTGTTTAATTTCGGATAAGGCCTTCAATTTTTTTAATTATCTCCTCGGGTGTGATCAACGTGCCTCGGCTGATATTTATCCCGCTTACCTCAAATCGCCCTCGCGACGCCCTTTCCACTTCCCTTACGATCTGACCCAGATTCATCTCGCAAACAATAACGGTTTTGACGCGGGGGTTCAATCTTTCAAAAATAAAATCCCCGAAAGGCCAAAGGGTCTTTAGGGTCAGGAGCCCTGCCTTTATGCCCCTTCTTCGCGCTTCCTTGACTGCGCATGCGCAGGACCTGGCGGTTGCACCGTAAGAGCATAGAACTATGGAGGCATCTTCCATCTCTTCGGCTTCAACCAGGCAAATTTCCTCAAGGCGCGAATCGATCTTTTTATGCAGGCGGCTTAAGAGCGCCTCTGTTTTTTCCGGGCTATTCGTGGGAAATCCGTCAGTGTCGTGGATAAGGCCGGTAACATTAAAACGAAACCCTTCCCCGAAATTGGCGATCCGCGGCACCTCTGCGGGATGACTGGTATAATAGGGCAGATACTTTTCACCAGGATCCTTTCGAGGCCGAGGCCTCTCTAATAGTTTCAAGTCGCGGGCTTCAGGGAGCTCTATCTTTTCATACATATGCGCCACTATTTCATCGGAGAGTAAAATAACCGGGTTGCGCAGGCTCTCCGACAAATTAATCGCGTAAACGGTCAGATCATACATCTCCCTGACAGACGACGGACAGAGGACTATAATTGGGTGGTCTCCGTGCGTGCCCCACCTGGCCTGCATCACATCGCCTTGGGCCGGGGAGGTAGGCAGGCCCGTTGAGGGGCCTCCCCTCTGCACATTCACGATGACACATTGAATCTCGCAGAGACAGGCAAAACCGATAAGCTCCTGCTTTAAGGAAAAACCCGGTCCTGAGGTTGCGGTCATCGCCTTCAGGCCCGTCAACGACGCTCCTAATATAGCGCCCATGCTCGCAATTTCGTCTTCCATCTGTAAAAATTTTCCGCCTATCCGCGGAAGCCTTTCAGAAAGGATCTCCGCGATCTCGGAGGAAGGCGTTATAGGATACCCGGCGTAGAAACACACGCCAGCCGCGAGGGCGGCCTCAACACAGGCCTGGTTTCCTTGAATGAATTTTACATTCTTCTCAGTATTTGCAAGCAATGTCTATTTCCCTATCATCTCCAGAACTTTCAATTATCCGCATATCACTTCCCTTTTTTTTCGTCTGTATCTTTAACCTCAACCGCCAGTTCGGGACAACGCACCACGCAAAGCATACATTTCACGCATTTTTCTGGATATTTAATTATCGGCATTCCAAAATCATCTAAAACAAATACCCCCTGAGGACAAAAAGCGGCGCAGATGCCGCATTTTTTACACCACCTCTCATTGACGGTTATATCTACAGGTCGCTTCTGTTTGGGAGTATCTTTGAGTTGCACCATATGAAAATCATATCAAGTCATCAAATTTAACATCGATCCCCAACACTCCTAAAACAACGCCATTCTTTCCAAGGATAGGCGCGGAAACAGTAATGCACAACAGGCCGGTAATCTTGGATGTGTAGAGATCGCTAAAATAAATTCCTTTCCCCTTCACAGCCTCTATGAACCACGGCCTATCGGAAAAATCTCCGAATTCCTGCAGTTTCTCCTTGTATAGTTCCATATCTTTCTTCTGGGTAATATTTCTTGTGATCTTCCTGCCTGTTGTATCAGTTATATAGATGAGCCTGATAAAAGGATTCTCATCCGCTGTTTTTTCCAAAAACGGCTCCTGTTTTTCAGGCCTCATGGAAATAATAGCATCCTCTTTCACCAGGGTTAAGATCAGATCATGAGCCAAATCTTTGGCCTTTCCTCTCAATACCTCCAGTTCAGAAACAAACATTTCCGGCAGATATTTCCTTGTCAACTCCAGCATCTCCTGATCTGAGATACTGGTTATCCTGTTATTTTTGTATTCATTGGCTACCCATTCATTGATCTTCTGCGCGCCCGGAGATTGTTTATCCAGCGCATTCTCTCCTTTTAAGCCGAAGAAATTATTTACCCAATACACGATACCCGCTATCCCGGATTTATCGGTGATGCCTACGCCCATAGGCCGATTCAATATTTTGCGCGTATCAAATATATTGTAAATCATCTCATTTTTGATTCCGCCGTCAGCATGGATGCCTGCGCGCGTTACATTAAATTCGTCTCCCACAAAAGGATAATTTTTAGGAATGGGATCCTTGAGTATTTTTTTAAAATAATCGCCTATCTCAGTAATTACTGTGGTATCCACGCCATTAAGTTCACCTTTTAAGGCTGCATACTCAATAAGAAGGCCTTCTATCGGCGGATTACCCGTGCGTTCTCCAAAGCCCAGCAAGGTGCCGTTTGCGGCTGAACATCCGTATAGCCAGGCAACTTCCGCATTGATCAAAACTTTATGAAAATCATTATGGCCATGCCACTCCAAGCGCTCCGATGGCACTCCGCCATCTTCAATCAACCCGCGAATAAGCTTGGGCACGCTTCTGGGAAGCGTAGCGTTGGGATATGGAACGCCATAACCTAACGTATCGCAAGCCCTTACTTTTATGGGAATTTTACTCTCCCTGGAGCGCTTCATTAATTCCTGGACAAAAGGTATCACAAAACCATAAAAGTCAGCGCGGGTAACGTCTTCAAGATGACAGCGCGGAATAATTCCCTCTGCCAAAGCGGCATCCACTACCTCTAAATAATCCCGCATTGCCTCCTCGCGATTTTTGTTAAGTTTAAGAAAGATGTGATAATCCGAAGCAGAAGTCAAAATCCCTGTTTCCTTAAGCCCCATCTGTTTAACCAGCTTGAAGTCTTCCTTCTTCGCACGTATCCAGCCTGTTATTTCCGGATATTGATAACCCAGCTTCATACATCCCTCCACCGCCTTTTTATCTTTATCGCTGTAGAGGAAAAATTCGCACTGCCTGATCACGCCTTTAGGGCCGCCTGCCTTATGCATGAGTTTATACAAATCAACGATCTGCTCTGCCGTATAAGGGGGCCGCGCCTGCTGGCCATCACGAAAAGTAGTGCAGGTGATCCAGAAATCTGGCGGCGGACTAATTTTTGCCGTCTCATTATCAAAAGTAATCTTGGGAATCATATCATACCGAAACATCTCTTCATAAAGTTGCGGCTCTTTAACATTCGCAAGCACATACTTTTTTTCCATTCTAGGCTCCTTTTTGATATAATTCCTTCGCCACTTTACTAACTAATGTACACAGCGCTATTGTTTTGGTTATTAAATTACCTCATTTGACATTATTTTAAATTTTAACACATCAGAAAAAAAATGCAATAAAAAACAAATTCCTACCTTAACTATTTGACTCCCAACCATTTACCCCCGGCCACCCGAAGATATCAAAAGTATCAGGGTCAACCATTGAAACTGGAAATTATCCTCTCATACCTTTGCCAGATAGATTAAATTCAACATTCAAGGCCTGACCCCATTCTACATTAGATCTTATCCGGGTGATGCCTTACGACTTCTGCCTGAACCATGTAAATCACGTCTTCTGCGATATTCGTAGTGTGATCGCATATCCTTTCCAAAAACCGGGCTATCAATAACAACTGGACCGCTCTTGGAGCGGTGCTGGCATCTTTGACCATGTAATCTTCAATAAGTTCTTTTTGGATGGCGTTGCGAAGTTGATCGGCCTCAAAATCAGAGAACAAGACTTTTTTAGCTATAGCGATATCTCCCTTCACAAATGCATCTATTGACATCTTTACCATATTTTGCGCGACAGCTGCCAGTTTAGGTATATCAATTAATGGTTTTAAAAGAGGCTTATCCGTTATCTCAAGTGTGCGCTGGGCAATATCCACTGCGATATCGGCTATCCTTTCAAGCTCTGCGTTTATCTTCATGCCGGTAGTGATAAAACGAAGATCTTTAGCCATTGGTTGATAACGCGCTATTAGATCAATACATTTTTCATCTACGGCTAATTCCAATTTGTCAATAGTGGAATCATTTTCTATGACACTATTGGCCATATCTTTATCCCTATCTTTTAGAGCTTCAATGGATTTATAGATGGCTTCCTCTGCCAAAGCGCCCATCTTTATGATATCATCATTCAATTCTTTTAGCTCTTGATCAACATGTCTTTCCATTGTAAACCTCCTTATTATCCATACCTATCCATACCTTCCGGTAATGTAATCTTCTGTGCGCTTGTCGCGCGGCGCAGTAAATATTTCCTGTGTCTTGCCAAACTCTATTAGTTCGCCTAAGAGCATAAAACCCGTATCGTCTGAAACGCGCGCTGCCTGTTGCATATTATGAGTAACTATTATTATAGTATACCTTACTTTCAGTTCACGCATTAATTCTTCTACTCTTGCGGTTGCCTGCGGATCTAATGTAGAACAAGGCTCATCCATTAATAATACATCCGGCTTAACAGCAATAAGCCTGGCTATACAAAGCCTCTGTTTCTGTTCCAAAGACAACCTCAATGCCGGTTCACTAAGCCTGTCTTTTAATTCATCCCACAAAAGGACTCCTTTTAAGCTTGTTTCAACAATTTCATCTAATTTATCTCTGGTTATTCTTTCTGCATGGATCTTCTCTCCAAAAACGATATTTTCATAAATTGACAGCGGAAAAGGATTGGGCCTCTGAAATACCATTCCGGCATTTTTACGCAAGGCCACTAGATCTGTGCTGGGATCCAGGATATTTTTATCATCAACTAAGACTTCCCCTTCTGTGCGTACGCCCTCTATCAAGTCGTTCATCCGGTTAAAGACCCTAAGCAGAGTTGATTTGCCGCACCCTGAAGGCCCGATTATGGCGGTAATTCTATTCGCCTCAAAAGATGAATTTATGACTTTTAAGGCTTGAAAAGTACCATACCAAAGATCAAGATTTTTAGTTGTAATTTTTGCCATTATCCGAATTTTC
>JBBTLH010000036.1:0-8343 GCA_038068755.1 Candidatus Omnitrophota bacterium | reverse complement strand
ATCCAGAGAATTCACCAACTCATTTGACTTTTATCGTATCATCTCCTTAACTTTGCCTATAAATAGAATCCCCGTTTTCCCTTGCTTAAATCAAATAAATATTTGCAGGGCGAAAAACGCTCAGGATCAAATCTCTCTTTAAATCTTTCCATATCCTTAACGACTTTATCGCAGCCTATGTAATTCGCGTAACGCAAAAGCCCTCCCTTAAAAGGAGGAAATCCCGTGCCCATCATCATTCCGATGTCTACATCTGAAGCCTCCCGGCACACTTTCTCTTCCAGGCACATCGCCGCCTCGTTGACCATGCGGTAAAGCATGCGATTCAAAATATCAAGCCGGGACAGAGATGGCTTGTGCCGACGAGATATAAAATTATAAACCCCTTTGTTAGGTTTATGGCCTTTACCTTCATAAATATAAAAACCCTTGCCTGTCTTCTTGCCGAACCATCTCCGGTCATAAACTTTTTTCAGGATTTCCGCGACCTTCATCCTCTGGCCGAAATTTTCCTCTAATAATAAAGCGACCTTATAACCTACATCCAGCCCGACTTCATCTATCAAGGCAAAAGGGCCCATGGGCATACCGAAATTTAATGCTATCTTATCTATCTTTTCAAACTCTATCCCCTCTTCCAATAAAAACCCCGCTTCCATAAGATAAGGCAGGAGGATCCTGTTGATAAGGAAACCGCAGGAATCTTTTACGACAATCGGGGTTTTGCCTATCTTCCTGCAAAATTCAACAACCGTTGCCACGGTTTCATCGCTTGTCTCTTCGGCGCGTATAATCTCAATTAACGGCATGCGATACACGGGATTAAAAAAATGCATGCCGATAACGCGATTCTTATTTTTTACCCCCTCGCTCATAGAGCCTATGGACAAGCACGATGTATTTGATGCGAATATGGCATCGGGTCGGGCTATAGAATTCACTTCATTCCACACCGCTTTTTTTATCCGCAGATCCTCGACGACCGCCTCCACAATCAAATCGGCATTGGAAAATCCGCTGTAACTCGTGGTGGGAGAGATCAGCCCCATGCCGGCATTCCCCTGACTTACCTTAAGTTTTCTTTTCTTCACCGCGTAATCATAAACTTCTTTTGCCTGTTTTAATCCGCGGCCCAACGCCTCATAATTTAGGTCCTTCATGCGCACCAAAAGGCCATAATAACTGAATAACTGGGCAATGCCGCCGCCCATGACGCCTGCGCCTAAAAGAGCACATTTGCGGATTTGACGCGGAACAGCCTCTGCCCATTTTGCTTTTTTATACTTTTCGACAAGGTAGAATACGGATATTAAATTCTTTGATACCTTGCCAACAACTAATTCACCGAAGGCCTTTGATTCTGCCTCCTGAGCCTGTTCAAGCGAAGCGCCGTAATTCTTTACCACAACCTCAATGGCCCTTAAATGGGCGGGATAATGCCCTTTGGTATTTTTAAAAACAAACTTTTTTGTCTGGCCCTTTAAGATAATCCGGCCGAAGAAAGTTTTATCCAGAAAAATATTCGTCCAGCCCTTAAGCCTGGGTTGATATTCTTTTCGTTTACTTCCTTTCTGCCGCAGAAACCCTATTCCTTCTTCAAATAATCTACTCTGCGAGGCCAGGCCATCAACCAGCCCTATCTTTAAAGCTTCCTGAGCGGATACGGCATCTCCGGAGAGTATCATCTCTAAACCTTTACGTAAACCCACCAGGCGCGGCAGACGTTTAGTGCCGCCGAATCCCGGAATTACTCCCAGCTTTACCTCGGGTAAACCTAATTTAACACTTCCGTTAAAACTCGCTATGCGATAATCGCAAGCTAAAGCCAACTCCAGGCCTCCGCCCAGGCAGGCGCCGTTTATCAAAGCGACGCTCGGAATAGATAACCCCTCTAATGCATTGAGAATCTTTTGGCCTATATGAGCTTTACGTTTCGCCTCTTCAATTGAGGCAATCTTTTCTATTTCTTTGATGTCTGCTCCGGCAATAAAGATGTCTGGCTTTTTGCTTAAAAGGCAGACCCCCTTTAAATCCTGCCTCTTGCTTAACTCCAAGATTATATCCTGCAATTCAGATAAACTTAAAGCCGATAAAATATTAACCCTGGACTCGGGCTGATCAAATTCAACAATAGCAAATCCGTTTTCAATTCTTAATTTAACTATTTCTGCCATTTTATTAATCTCTTTCCAAAATTAGTGCCGCGCCCTGTCCACCGCCAACGCAAAGCGAAGCTAAGCCCAGATGAAGGCTTCTTCTTTTCATCTCTTTAAGCAAAGTCAGGATTAATCTGCTGCCTGTCGTCCCCACAGGATGCCCAAGGGCAATCGCCCCTCCGTTGACATTAAGGATATCGCGATTTAATATTCCTATATTCGCATTCTTAAGCTGCCTTTCGCAGGCAATAACCTGAACAGCAAAGGCCTCGTTTATCTCTATCAACTCTATATCCGTTAATTTCAAGCCCGCCTTATTTAAAACCTCCGGTATAGCAAAGGCCGGGCCAATACCCATCCTGCTCGGATCAACTCCCACATAGGCATAGGCGCGGATAAATCCTAAAGGCGCAAGGCCTAATTCTTTTGCTTTATCTTCTTTCATGATCAGCAAAGCGCAAGCCCCGTCGGTAACCTGACAAGAATTGCCAACCGTTACTGAACCGCTATAGCGGTCAAAATAAGGTTTAAGCTTGCCCAGGTCAGCAAGGGTAAGATTTTCCCGCACGCCGTTATCATCGCCAACGGCCTTTTTATATTCAGGAGGAACCAGAACAGGCACAATTTCTTCCTCTAACTTCTCCATTGCGCTAAAAGCGCGCTTGTGGCTCATAAGAGCAAATTCATCCTGCTCTTTTCTGGTAATATCATATTCTTTTGCTAAAATTTCTGCAGTCTGGCCCATATTTAAACCGCAGACAGGATCTGTCAAGCCGAACTCCAAACCTATCCCCGGTTTTAAAAAATGCCCGGGCCTAAAACGCAATAATAAACCCAACCTTTCTAAAGGGCTTTTGGCCTTAACAATCTTTAAAAATATCCTGGCCGAATCCCGGCGATAAAATAAAGGGATATTAGACATAGACTCTGTCCCGCCGGCAATAACGATATCGTCAACTCCCGCATTTATCTTCTCCACGCTGCTTGTAACTGACTCAATGCCTGAAGCACAGTTTCTGGAAATAGTATAAGCGCGTTTTTCATAAGGTAGCCCGGCCAAAAGAGAAATAACCCGCGCCACGTTACTTGCCTCCATAGGCTGAGCCACGGAACCGAATATCACCTCGTCTATGCTATCGGGATTTAAAGCAGTCTTCTCCAATAATTCTCTTACCACAATCCTGCCCAGTTCTTGGGCTGGAATATCCCAAAAATCTGTCCAGGCCTTAACGAAAGGAGTTCTTACCCCGTCAACTATGGCAATCCGCGGCATCTCTATCTCCTGGTATCCACAATTCTTTTAACCTTATGTGAAATCTCCATCTCCACGCGCTCAAGCATCTCTTTATGTGATAATATGATAATCTCGTTAGGCGTTACTTCAGTAGCGCAATGAATTTTATTCTTCAATTTCTCTTTTAACTGCTCCTGGTCTGCCCCACGGCATAAACTTAAGTAAAGAACCAACTCGTCCATCTCATAAGGGTCACTGTCTTTCTTCCTTATTTGAATCTGCCATTCATCGACTCCTTTTTCCGCGTCAAGAATCGACCCAAATGTGTTCAAATTCACCAATGCTCCTTTTATCTTTGATAATCTTAAAGGTTTGATATTGGAAGCACGGGTAATTTTGCTGGAGATGCGCGGAATTGTCCTTCTACAGTAAGGGCATTTTGCAAAAGTAATTCCCCCTTCAATTAAATCCCCGGTGCGGTAACGCAAGACGCAGCTTCCGCGGGCATCAATGCTTGTATAGACCAGTTCCCCGTCCTCGCCTTCTCCTTTTACCTCGCCGGTATCCGAATCAATAATCTCAAAAATTTCTTTATCAGGATAGGTGTGGTAACCGCTGGAAATCTTTAATGCCGTCGGGCACTCTCCCCACGCGCATTTTGCCTCAGTGAACCCGTAAGTTCCCATAATGCGAACATGCCTGCACCCCATACCCCTGAGCCACGAGGCTAATTTCTCCTTAAACCCCAAAGGGATCGCTGAAGCGCCCAAGACTATCTTTTGCACGAAACTAAAATCCTTTCCCATTTCAGAAGCCGAACGTATGAGATGATAGACATAACTGGGTACGCCTATCAGAATCCTCGGCCTAACCTTGGATATGGATTCTATATTACCTTCTGTGCCCATCGCTTTTCCTCCGCCGGTGCTCAGCATAAAATTATTATGGCTAAATCCGGCGAATACGGTCTGCCAGAAGGCAAGGTGCGGGGCATAGGGAAAGATATTGACGGCCCGGATATCCCCCTTGCCGCCAAAGACCTCTAATAACCTATACCCGGATATGCGCAAATTTTCTATGTCATAAGCGGAATACAAAAAAGAAACCGGCTGATTGGTTGTGCCGGTGGTAGCGGTCAGGAAAATAGGCCGGTATTCTTTTTCCAATTTCTGTTTTAAATATTCTTTCCCTCTTATAAACTTTAATAAAATCATCCGCAATAATTTATCTTTTCTCCAATATTTTTTGATTAAGCCTTCCTGCGGCTGGAGGATAAAATCTAGAAAACTCCCTGGATTATCTTTGCTGGGAAGAAAATCTTCTTTTTGCGTAAAGGGGATGATCCTTAAGTCTTCAATTGTTTTTATATGCGCGGGTTTTATTTTATGACGATCGAATAATCTGCGGTAATAAGGACTGAAGGGATAAACTTGGCAAGAGATAAAATTACGTAATTTTCTATTCTGTATTTCTCTTAGTTCTCTTAAGGGAAGAAAACTTAACTTATTCCAATTATTCATTGGCTTTCACTTTGTCCTTAAGTGGGCTATGCGCCTTTCTCTTCTCAGCTTTATCTCTTTGTTCTTCTTGATCTCCTCTGCTGTTCTTAATATGAGCCCCGGGACAGGTGTTGGCCGGCCTTGCTTGTCCAAAGCCACCATCGTCAGATAGGCGGAGCCGACCTCGACTGTTTTAGCCTCTTTGATTTTTTCTGCCTTGATCTTAACTTCCACATCCATGGATGTCCTACTGACATGATATATCGAAGCACAAAGCGTCAATAAGTCACCCACGTTAACCGGGTGCTTAAATTCCATGTGGTCCATGGAAACCACCACAACATTTTTGCGCGCGTGCTTGGTAGCGGCTACAAACGCCGCTTCATCAGCCAACTTTAATATCATCCCGCCGTGTATGCTCCCATAGTGATTCGCATCCATGGGCATCATGACTTCAGATAATACAGTTGCTGATTCTGCTATTGTCTTTTTTCTCATGTTTTAAATTATAGCATACTTTCGCCTGTCACAAATAATTAATTAGGGGTCAGGCCTTGAATGTTGAAATTAACCCCTCTATCGTTTTCCTTATTTTTAGATCTTCCTCCATGAGCATGACTACATCCCTGGCGGCTTTACTCACCGCCGAAAATGTTATTCCGAATATTTTGCCCGTCTGATTATTTGTCAATGCAGTCAACTGTTTTATTAGATAAATAGCTATTTTCTTTTCTGTGGCAGGACGACTTTTCATTTTAAGGAGCTCTTCAGCGCTCTTGTTAAAATGCTTAGCCACGGCTTCGATTACATCATGTTCATTTACTTGGTTTATGGATAATTCTTTTTTATATGAGAGGTCTCTGCCTTCCACTTGTTCCTTTAAACTTTCCAGTTTGCCCTTAATAAAATCAAGAGGACCCAGAAGAAAACCCGCGTAGACGTTTTTAAAAGGGTCTATCTCCTTATCTATGCCTTGCGCCACAAACTGACAATATTGCTTAGGCGTCATATCAAGGTATTTCTTAATCTCGTACTTATCGATAATTCCATCCCCTTTTTGACTCAAATATCCTTTATAACTTGACCACTTATATTCTATGGGAGTCGGTGCCATTTTGGCTTTAACGGGATTGAGATGTATATAGCGTGTTAACTCTAAGAAGTAAGTATCAGCATCCACCAATATTGATTTATATCTGCCCTGGAACAAATGCCCGCAACGTTGACGTTTGATATTATAATAAGTTGTGTAAGCTGTATTTATAGAATGCATGATCGCGGAAAGATTCGGCTGGGTGGTTTCAAAAAACAAGTGGTAATGATTACCCATGAGACAATAGGCATACAGGTAGAATTTAAATTTACCTTTTGCGGCTTTTAGATATTCGAGGAATTTTAGGTAGTCTGTTTCGTTTACGAAGATTCGCTTGCGGTCATCACCGCGGGAAGTGATGTGATAAAGACAATTGGCACCTTGCAATCGGTAGGGTCGGGACATGGTTTCATTTTATGTTTCGTTGCAAGATTGTCAAGACTTAATTTCAACATTCAAGGCCTGACCCCATTCCTTTTATTTGACTCTGGTGGGATTTTCCTATACAATACGGGCATGTTAAAAATAGGTGAACTTGAACTTGGATCAAATGTGCTTCTTGCGCCGTTGGCCGGAATCAGCGATTCATCCTTCCGGCTCCTGTGCCGCGAGTTCGGAGCTGGTTTCACTTTTGTAGAGATGATCAACGCGCGCGCCATATCCCACAAAAACAAAAAGACAAAAAAGATGCTTGAGCTCGCGCCTAATGACAGGCCCATAGGCGTCCAACTATTAGGCTTTGAGGTCCCATATCTCCTTAAAGCCCTTGACGTATTAGAGCATTATGACTTTGACATCCTGGACTTCAACGCCGCCTGCCCTGTCAAAAAAGTCTGCAGGCGTGGCGAAGGCGCGTCTCTTATGAAAGAACCGGAACTGCTAAAAAAAATACTTATAGCACTTGCCGGCCGTCTTAAAAAACCCTTGACCATAAAGATCAGAAGCGGCTGGGACCAAACGTCTAAAAATGCCGTTGCTATCGCGCGCCTCGCCCAGGACGCGGGCGTAAAGGCGATATTCATACACGGCAGAGACAGAAACCAATTTTATAAAGGGCATGTGGACTATAAGATCATCGCGGACGTCAAAAAAAACGTCTCTATACCCGTCATCGCAAGCGGCGACGTCTGGGGCGCCAAGCACGCGCTGCTTATGTTTGAAGAAACCGGCTGTGACGGCATACTGGTAGCGCGCGGGGCTCTGGGAAACCCGTGGATATTCAAAGAAATTGAAGAATATCTAAAAAATAAGCGCATCCTTGAGCCGCCTTCTATTGAAGAGATAGTAGCGACGATGTTAAAACACCTTGAACTTTCAATCGCCGAACACAAAGAAGAAAACGCGATACCGCTCATGCGTAAATTCGTGGGTTGGTACTTAAAAGGAAGGCGCTTTGTGCGGTCAATCCGGCAAAAAGTCAACAGCCTTAATACAAAAAAAGATTTCTACGACTTGACCGAACACGTCCTGGCATTGGCAAAACGATAATATTATGTTAAAATATCAGTCGTGAAGCAAAAACCCCGAAAGAAAACGTTTCTCCTGATCCTATTCTCTTTCCTGATCCCTTTCTTGATATTTTTTGCGCTCTTCTTCTTGTTATCCGCCCGCGCTTCGGCAGACAAATTTCAAAGTTCTTTTTCCAACGACTATATACAGCAGACTAAACAAAAAGATTCAAAGATCACTCCGGTCTCGGTCCAGAAAATACCGGAAACGGCAACTTCGCCCGTACAGCAACAAACGGCCGTAAGCAATACGGACTGGACACCCGCGCCAGTTCAGACGCAGGCAATAACGCCTCCTTTATATATTCCGCCATTGCCGGATATCTCTGCGCCTGTGCCTTCCCTATCCTCCCCAAAAGTACCTACTTTGACTAAAACACGCATCACCGTCCCCAACTTTGAAGAAAAATACAAAAAATTACTCGCAGCCCAGGCCGAAGCAAAACGAAAGAAAAAGAAAAGCCTCATAGACTCCATCTTGGACGAGATCGTCCATTACGGCTTTCTTATCGTTCTTGGCCTTGTGATATTAGTCGTGGTCTACGTTCTTCGTAAAGACAAGGAAACACCGGGAACAGGATTCCAAATGCCGCAGCATCCAGAAAAACCGCAGGAACAGAGAGAGCCCAAAAAAGATATTTGGCAGGATGATTTTTAACGGGAGCGCAAATAATCCTCAAGCACCCTCTTGTGATCAAAGGCGATTTCCATATCGCGCCATGCGCCTAATTCAAAAATACGGGCTGCGGCGGCATCTGAAGCTGCTTCTGGTTTGCCTTTGGCCTGACAGATAAAAACGGTGCTAATGGTATGGAACCGCGGATCGCGCGCTGGGTCAGAATACGTATGGAAC
>JBBTLH010000035.1:0-9379 GCA_038068755.1 Candidatus Omnitrophota bacterium | reverse complement strand
TCACAGGCATAAAGATACCGTTCATATACATCCGCATCAGCATACAGACCATCATTAAAGGTAAATGGTAAATTAGGGTAAATTAGGGACACATCCTATTTTCCATAAGGAAAGAAATCGACATTGAGGGAAAGGCCATTTGAGATAGAAGAATTTCTTAATAAGATTGAGAAAAGACTAGACACTAGTTTAAAGACAAAGTCGGAGGATGTCGTAAGGAGGTTAGAAAATAGGATGTGTCCCTAATTAATGATAGGCTTTTTTGAAATTGAAAAGCAAGCGCTTTCGTGGTAGAATTTACATAGAGAAAGATCAAAAAGCCGGGGCCATCATGGAAAACGATGCCAGGCAAGAAGTGTTTAAACAAATTATAAAAAGAACCCGAAAATGATGGGTTCTTTTTTTATATTTTTTAAAGGTGCCTTATGAGCGAGATCCAGGGATCATTGAATCCGGGTGAAGCTGATATGCCTTTGGTATCCAGGCTTCTCTATCAGATGATAGATGAGAAGTATAGCACGCTTCTGGATGAGTCCAGCGATTTTATGTGTATCACGGACCGTGACGGCAAGTTCATATACGTCAACAAAAAATTAGCTGATTCCTTAGGTTACACGAAAAAACATATGCTTGAGATGCATATGTGGGATATCGTGGCGGCAGAGAGCCGCGCGGCCTTCGCGGATAAGGCCAGGGAGTTTTTAAAGAGCGGCAAGACCGTTATTGAGGGTTTTGTCATAAAGACTAAGTTTGACGGAAAGATAACAGGCGAGATGAGGTCCATGGCGTTCTATGACAATGCCGGCAAATACTGCGGGGCAAAGGCGGTTTTTAAAGACAGCACAAAGTTTCTCGCTATTGAGTCACTGGAAAAAAAATATGAGTCAATGCTGGAAGACGGCATCAACACCCTTGACTATATCATAATCATTTTAGACCGCGATTTCCGCGTGAAGTGGGCGAGCACGAGCGTGCAGCAGTATTTCGGGTTAGACAAGACGGCTATTATCGGCGAGGATATGCGGGAGATCCTAAAGAACAAGGTCAAGCCCTTGATCCAATACGACAAATCATTTTTAAAGAATATTTTTTCAGCCTATGAGGCAAATGCGTGCGTGGAGAGCTTTGAATGCGAACTTATGCCTCTCGGAGGCGGGGAAAACTTGTTTATGGAGCACTGGAGCTATCCGGTTGCTCAGGGAGATTTGAAGGGCGGCAGGATAGAGATCTTCCGCGACATCACAGCTCGGAAAAAGTCGGAAGAGACGCTGGAGTATTATTATAAGAAGATCCACGCGATCATGGAACACGCGGTGGAGGGCATTGTTGAACTTAAAATGGACAATACTATCCAGTTTGTTAATAAAAGCTTCCAGGCTGTTTTGGGTTATTGCGACACAGAGATGTTGGACAGGAGCCTTTCTGATTTTATCCTGCCGGACGAAAGGATGAAGTTGGCTTCCGTAAAGTTGATCCGTAAGGCAAGGGAGGTCACTTTTGTCAAGAAAGACGGTACTCTGTTGTATACGCTGATATCCAGCATTCCCCTTGTGTTCGGGGCCCAGCCTCCTCACGCGTTGTGTTTTATCTCCGACATCACGGAAACCAAGATGGCGTCGCTTAAATTGAGGGACGCGAATCTGACGCTCAGGGCTTTAAATGACTCTCTTCTTGATGTGTCGCTAAGGGATGTGCGCACAGGCGTTTATAATTTCAGGTATTTGAACGAGAGGCTCTCCGAAGAGATCAAAAGGTCTAAACGTTACTTAAGGCCCTTATCTATTATTATGATAGATATAGATTATTTTAAGGCCATCAATGACGCCTATGGCCATAGTTACGGTGACGTTATCCTGAGGGATTTTACGCAGCTGTTGAAAAAGAGCGTCCGCGAGACGGATGTGGTAGTGAGGTCGGGCGGAGAGGAGTTTGTCGTATTCTTGTCGGAAACAGACGCCTTCGGCTCTGTGACTGTCGCCCAGAAGATCATAAAAGCCGTCAAGAACAACCTGTTGGGCGAAGAGAAAAAAAAGGTGCAGCTCTCTATCAGCATAGGTATTGCCTCTTACCCCGAGGCCGGAATAACAGATGCCGCGTCGCTTATGGATGCTAGTGACCAGGCGATGTATCAGAGCAAACAGAAAGGCAGGAATAGTATCACGGTATACAGCCAAAATAACCATGGGCCTGAGAGCCAGAGGGCGGATGTCCGCGATGAAGATCTATACGGGAATCTGAGTGAGAGGTTAAAGTCTATTAATTCAAGGAACGAAGAGTCTATATTGGAATCCATGCGCCCCATGGCCAGGGAGGTATATCTCAGGCAGGGCCATAGCCATCATTATTGCGAAAGGCTCTCTGAACACGTGGAGGCGTTAGCAAAAAGTTTTGCGATGAAAGAAAAAGAAGTCCGTGATGCACGCCGAGCCGCGCTCCTGTGCAACCTCGGGTTTTTGACCATTTCCAGTGAAACTTTATCAAAACAGCGAAAAGATATGACCAAAAAAGAAACGCGGTTCATAGAGGAACATCCGCTGCGCAGCCTGGAGATCATCCACGATGTCCCTTTTTTGGCGCCTGTGGCAAAGATAATTCTTTATCACCATGAACGCTATGACGCGCATGGTTATCCTGAAGGCTTGAAGGGAGAAGATATCCCTCTTGTTTCACGGTTCATTCTGGTGGCGGAAACATTTGAAGCGCTTATCGTGCCCCGCCCTTACCGCATGATAGCCTATTCAAAAAAAGAGGCTCTTAAGATCATCAAAAAAGAATCCGGAAGACAATTTGACCCGAAAGTCGTCCAACATTTCTTGAAGTTCCTAAGTCCCTCCAGGACTTAGGGAGTCCCCGCTTGCTATTTTAAAAACCGCGAGTATAATAAAACCTGATATTTTTAGACGCAAAAGGCAAACTCATTATGGTTTTATCCTATCCCAAAACAGATTCAATGTTCATCTTTTTCTCTGAGCTCCAGGGAGTCCGTGTCACTGATAAAGAGAACAATGCGATAGGTATTTTTTACGATATGATCATTGAACCTATAGGTAAATACGCGCGGTCAAAGGCCTTGATAGTTGAAAGCGGCTCATGGCGCAAGTCTTATGCATCGGTAGAGTGGGCGCGCGTTTCCGAGGTGACGGAGAACGGCATACGGCTTGACTTGAGCGGTTCTGGCCTGAATTTTTCAGCTGTTTTAAATCATAAGAGTGAGTTGTCCTTAAGGCAAGATATCCTGGACCAGCAGGTCGTAGATACCAACAACCAGAATGTTATCAGGGTCAATGATATCCATCTGCTTCTGGCGGATCGGGATCTGGTGGTAGCGCACGTGGACATCGGCCTAAAAGGTATCGTCCGGAGGTTAGGTTTTGAGGCCTTTATTGATCCTGTCGTTAAGTTGTTTAATAAGAATTCGGATTATATTTATAAGCCGCGGCTCATATCCTGGAAACATATCCAGCCTCTATCTATCAATCCCGTGAGCATGACGGTCAAGGTGGATGTTTCTTCTAAACAACTCTTAGACATTCCCGCGGCAGATCTTAGCGAGATCATGCTTGATCTCTCTCCTAAACATCGGCTTGCGCTTTTTAAGACATTGGACATAACTACCAAGAGCCAGATTTTTTCGCTTTTGGATGTCAAAGAACAGAAGTCATTGCTTGAAGATATAGGCCAGAATGAATCGGTAGAGATCTTGAACCATCTGCCTACGGATGAAGCGGTGGACTTTTTAGGTGAGCTTCCCAAGGCGGCCGTGCACAATGTGCTGGGGCTTATGGAGTCAAAAAATGCCAAGATGCTTTCTACTCTTTTGGGTTACGCGGGAGAATCAGCGGGCGGCCTGATGACTACGGAATATATCGCCGTATCCGAAACTGCTACCATTGAAGAGACTCTGAGGATCATTAAAGAAAAGACGCTGAAGGCTGAGACGATCCAGAACATTTATATAGTGGATCAGGAAAACCATCTTAAGGGCTCAACTGTCTTGCGCCGCCTGATAATAGCCGACCCTCTTGACAGCGTGATGAAGGCGGCTTTGAAAAAAACAGTTTCTATCCATGTGACAGATGAGGTGAAAAAAATAGCCCTTCTTATGGATAAATACAAGATCTATACTATTCCGGTCGTTGATACTTTAGGCGTATTGGCAGGGATCATTACTATTGACGATATTTTCAGCCGCCTGGTGACTATTGCCTGGCGCAGGACCCGCAAGAAGAAGCAGCTTTAGACTATGTCAAAATTAAAGGATATTATTAATTCACGATGGCGGCAGATCTTGTTATTCCTGTCCGTCATGGGGCCGGGTATTATCACGGCCAATGTTGACAATGACGCAGGCGGCATCACTACGTATTCGGTTGCCGGAGCTCACTTCGGTTTTTCTCTGCTTTGGTCGTTTATCCCCACCATTGTGGTTCTTATTGTCATCCAGGAGATGGCCAGCCGCATGGCTGTAGTTACGGGCAAGGGCTTGGCAGACCTCATCCGTGAAGAATTCGGCGTAAAAGTGACTTTTTATTCTATGTTCGTCCTGGTCTTGGCCAATATCGGGAATGTTATGGCGGAATTTGCCGGTATCGCGGCCAGCGCGGACCTTTTCGGGATCAATAGGCCCGTTCTGATCATCGCGTGCGCGTTCTTTGTCTGGTGGCTGGTTGTTAAAGGCAACTATAAGTCCGTAGAAAAGGTTTTCCTGGGGGCCTGTGTCTTCTATGTCTCATATATCATCTCTGGATTTATCACGAAACCCGATTGGGCGTTGATCAGCGCCGAAACTTTGAGGCCCCAATTTCATTTTAAGGGAGTTTACCTTGTCATGCTGGTTGGAATTATCGGGACGACTATAGCGCCCTGGATGCAATTTTATCAGCAGGCCTCAGTGGTGGAAAAGGGTATCAAGCTGAAAGAATACGCGTATCATCGCCTGGATATTATCATAGGAGCCTTTGTCGTAAATATAGTAGCATTTTTCATCGTGGTCGTGTGCGCGGATACGCTTTTTAAACACGGCGTGCGGATAGAAACAGCCAAAGACGCGGCGCTGGCGCTCAAGCCTTTAGCCGGCGAGTACTGTTATCTGCTTTTTGCCTTTGGCCTGTTTAACGCCTCGCTATTTGCCGCTTCCATACTGCCTCTTTCTACCGCGTATTCCGTGTGCGAAGGCATGGGGTGGGAATTAGGGGTCAATAAAAGTTTCAAAGAGGCTCCGCAATTCTATTCCCTTTATACGGGCATAATTATTTTCGGCGCTGCGTTCATCCTTATCCCCAAGATACCGCTTGTCAAGATCATGCTTTTTTCTCAGGTAGCTAACGGTGTCCTTTTGCCGTTTATCCTGATACTCATGCTTCGTCTTATCAATAACAAGCGCCTGATGGGCGATTTCGTGAATTCTAAAGTATATAATTTTATCGCGTGGCTCACTGTTGTTATCATGATACTTTTATCCTTATTTTTATTGTTTTTCGCCCTTCGCCCGAATTTCATGAATTGACTTTTAGGGTCTTTGTGGTATAGTAAAAAAAATTGAACAGAGGAGGTCTTTATGAAGAAAGTTGTTTTTGCGGTTTGCGGGTTAGTCGGCATCATCTATCTGGCAGGTTGCGTTACCACGAAGTCCGGTTCTTCGGCGTCTCTTGAAAGCCGCGTGCAGGCCCTGGAGAGCAAGGTCGGGATGCTTGAAACGGATACTTCGTCTTCAGAAAGCGTTTCAATATTAAGCGGCTCTGAAATGACGGAAAGTAGTGTAAGCGCAGAAACCATGACTAAGAAGCAGATCCAGAAAGCGCTTAAAAATGCCGGTTATTACGATGGTGTCATTGACGGTAAGATCGGACCGAAGACACGAGCTGCCATCATGGAATTCCAGAATAATATGGAGTTGAAAGCTGACGGCATCGCGGGCAGGAATACCAAAGAAAAACTTTTAAAATACCTGCAGTAATAGATTGATGAAAGGAGTTTTTAAGGTGAAGACGAGAATTTTGTTAGTGGCTTTTTTGGGTGTGGTCATGATGGGGTGCAACAAGGCGCAGGCCCCTGTGCAGACGGCGAGCGTAAACTCTGAGACATTTACTTTAAATGAAGCCGATACGCTTTTGGCGCAGCCGGCAGACGTGGCTAATCAAATCGTTGTCAACACAGAGGTACCATTGGCAGATCCGGCTATCGGCCAGGCATCGGACAGCCCGAATGAAAAGATGATCCAGCAGGCTTTAAAGAATCTGGGCCTTTATGCGGGAGATATTGACGGCAATATCGGCCCTAAGACTAAAGAGGCCATTAAGGAATTTCAGAGCAATAACAATCTTGTTCCTGACGGCAAGGCCGGGCCGAAAACCTGGGCTGTTTTAAAGAATGCTTTAAATACCAGCCCTACTAATTAGGTTTTTAGAAAATGTCTTTTTTGTTATCTAAGGGCGGGACGGGAAATACCAGACACGCGAAACTGAAAGCATGGGTCGCTGAAATGGCGGCTCTATGCAAACCTGACCGCGTTGTGTGGATAGACGGTTCCGAAGAAGAAAAAAAACGCCTGGAAGACGAGGCTGTGGCAACGGGTGAGATCATCCGATTGAACCCCGGGAAGCTCCCGGGTTGTTTTTATCACCGCACCGCAGTCAACGACGTGGCGCGCACCGAACACCTCACTTATATCTGCACCAGGAAAAAAGAAGATGCTGGCCCTACCAATAACTGGATGTCCCCTAAAGATGGTTATAAGAAGGCGAGTCTTTATTTTCGCGGCGCGATGAAGGCCAGGACTATGTATGTCATTCCTTTTTCTATGGGCCCTGTGGGTTCGCCTTTTAGCAAGATAGGAGTTGAATTGACGGACAGCATCTACGTCGTACTGAATATGCGCATCATGACGAGGATAGGCAATAAAGTGTTGGATCAGTTGGGGCTTGACGGAGAGTTTACAAAGTGCCTTCATTCCAAGGCAGACCTTGATATCAATAAGAGGCTTATTTTGCACTTCCCGGAAGACAACACGATATGGAGCGTCGGGTCTGGCTACGGCGGCAATGTGCTGTTAGGAAAGAAGTGTCTGTCGCTTCGCATCGCCAGTTACTTAGCCAGGCAGGAAGGATGGCTTGCCGAGCATATGTTGATCATGGGTGTTGAAGAGCCTAATGGCCACGTGGAATATATCGCCGCGGCTTTTCCAAGCGCCTGCGGTAAGACAAATCTGGCTATGTTGATCCCTCCGGAAGGCTTGAAAGTAAAAGGTTATAAGATATGGACGATTGGCGACGATATCTCATGGATGAGGATAGATACCGACGGGGCTCTTTGGGCCATTAATCCTGAAGCAGGGTTTTTTGGGGTAGCTCCGGGCACAAATTTAAAGAGCAATCCAAGCGCTATGGCGACCATAAAGAAGAACACCATTTTTACTAACTGCCTTTTGAAAAAGGATTTTACTGTATGGTGGGAAGACGGGGATGAGCCGCCTCCGGGCGAAGGATTGGATTGGCGAGGGAAGCCCTGGAAACCCGGCATGAAAGATGAAAAAGGCGAAATGATAAATGGGGCTCATCCCAATAGCCGCTTTACTGCGCCGGCGTCCCAGTGCCCTTCTATTTCTTTCAGGTTTGAACATCATCACGGAGTGCCCATTTCAGCCATTGTCTTTGGCGGACGCAGGGCTCATATCGCGCCGCTGGTTTATGAGGCTTTCAGCTGGCAGCATGGCGTCTATGTCGGCGCGACTATGGCTTCCGAGAGGACAGCTGCCCAGTTCGGCGCGCAGGGGGAAGTCAGGCGCGACCCTATGGCGATGCTGCCTTTCTGCGGTTACCACATGGGCGATTATTTTACGCATTGGCTGAATATAGGCAAGCGGCTTGAAAAAGCGCCGAAGATTTTTAATGTAAATTGGTTCCGCACGGATGAAAATGGCAAATTCTTGTGGCCCGGGTTTGGCGAGAATTTAAGAGTCCTTGAGTGGATCTTGGACAGGTGCAATAATACAGCAGAAGCTGTTCGCACGCCAATAGGCTATATACCTGTCTTGGACGGCCTTGATATGACAGGGCTTTCCATTTCTAAAGATACTTTAAAGAAGCTTTTGGAGATTGACAGGTTTGAATGGCTGCAAGAGATGGAGAGCCAGAAGGAATTTTTATCTACTTTTGGCGAGAGGCTTCCCGGAGAGATATGGCAGGAGTGGGAAGCGCAGAATAAGAGGCTGCAGGAATAAGCAAGTTAATAGTTAATGGTGTATAGTTTATAGGCAAGATTGGTTGATGCAGAAAAATATCGTCCTAAGGACAGAATTTCCAGATATAAAATTATCACGGCGGGGCAAGGTCAGGGACGTCTATGACCTTGGAGATAAACTTTTGATCGTCGCTACGGACCGCATTTCTTGTTTTGACGTTGTGCTCGATTGCGGCATACCTGAGAAAGGCAGGGTCTTAACAGAAATATCCCTATTCTGGTTTGATTATCTGAAGGATATAACAGAAAATCATCTCCTGACCGCAGACGTATCAAAATATCCCAAGGAACTCCAAAAGTATAAAGACGAATTGCGTGGCCGCTCTATGCTCGTTAAAAAAGCTGTGCCCATGGCAATAGAGTGTATTGTGCGCGGCTACTTATCGGGTTCCGGCTGGAAGGAATATAAGCTCAAGTCTTCCGTCTGCGGCATTGCGCTTTCAATCGGCCTAAAGGAGTCGGAGAAGTTACCCCAGACTATCTTTACGCCTTCCACAAAAGCCGAAGTAGGGCACGACATCAATATAGACGAGGCCGCAGCAATAAAGCTCGTAGGCAAAGACGCATTCAGTCAGATAAAGGAAAAGAGCATAGGGCTTTATGAAAAAGCAGCCAAATACGCCCTGACCAAAGGGATAATAATAGCTGACACCAAGTTTGAATTCGGTGAATATGAAGGTAAACTTATCCTTATTGATGAAGTCCTGACACCCGATTCCTCAAGGTTCTGGCCCAATGAAGGATATGCGCCGGGCAAGCCGCAGCCTAGTTTTGATAAGCAGTTTGTTCGCGATTACTTAGAAACCCTTGACTGGGATAAGACGCCTCCGGCCCCGGAAGTAGCCCCGGATATCATTGAAAAGACCTCTCAGAAATACCTCCAAGCTCTTGCGATCCTTACGACCTGATGAGCCAATCTTGTGTGGGAATTTAAACTTTCGTCTGAATATATTGAGCTGGATAATCTCCTTAAAGCGATGAATATCGCGCCTACCGGAGCACAGGCAAAAATTCTTATCCTCGCGAATTCCGTAAAAGTCAACGGTGTCACGGAAACAAGGGTCCGCTGCAAGCTCCGCGCCGGCGATCTTATAGAAGCCGGCAACGATACCGTCCTCATCGTATAAACAGGAATAATAAA
>JBBTLH010000034.1:0-5603 GCA_038068755.1 Candidatus Omnitrophota bacterium | reverse complement strand
TTGTAGGCGCCTTCTACCAACCGCGTTTCATTGTTTCCGATATAAACCTTTTAAAAAGCTTGCCTTGCGGCCAACTGTTGGCAGGGCTTTCAGAGGCGGTCAAATATGCGCTGATAAAAGACGCAGGGCTTTACGCTTTCTTAAAAAAATACCATCAAAAAATTTTGAAAAAAGATACGCGCGCTTTATCGTTTCTCATCGCGCGATGTGCTGCCATAAAAGCAAAGGTCGTAGCAAAAGACGAATTTGACAAGACAGGAATAAGAATGATACTGAATTTCGGCCACACCTTCGCTCACGCTATAGAAGCGGCCTCGCGATTTAAAACATCACACGGCGAAGCGGTGAGCTTAGGAATGGTTTGCGCCTGCAGACTCTCTGAAAAATTGGGTTTGTTAAACTACAAAACCAGCTCTGAGGCTATAGGCCTTATCAAAAAAATGGGTATGCCTACGGTCATCAAAAGAATAAGGGCAGGGGCTATCGTTAAAGCGCTGGCCTATGACAAAAAATTCGCAGGCAAAACAAACAGGTTTGTGCTTTTAGAAAAGATAGGTAAGACGAAGATCGTAGAGAATATCCCCCAATACCTCGTTAGCGAAGTCATCAACGAGACTTTAAAGTAATCTTCTTGCCTTCAAAACTCAACTCAACGCGATCAGGTGAGATCTTATCAACTACGGCGCCGTCTACCTTACCGCCCTCAGGGATGACGCGCCCGTTGATCAAAGCAAAACTTCCGCTTTCACCGAACAGGATGCCTGACAAGGTCAGGATAGGAAGAGGCTTCTCGGGTTCTGCAGGCGTTTTTTCTGTCCTATTTATCACCGCGGGAGTGACTACTTCAACGATAGCCTGAGGCAGAACAGCTGTCTTCGGGGATTGTTTCGGGGGATTAGTTTTCGTAACAGACTTAGAAAAGAACGCAAAACCAGCCGCAGCCAGGCCAAAACCAAAAACAACAAAAAATATCAACTGCAAAGGCGGGTGGCCGGCTTTTTTGATATCTATCGGTTGCATAGGATTTCCCATTAAAACTCCGAATTCGATGATGAAATTATACCACGAGTAAGTGTTTTGTAAAGTATAAAATGTTTGACAGGCAATAGGTTATGTGATATTCTTGCCCTGAGTAAAAAAAAATGGAAATTTCCGAGAAAAGACAATCCAAGCGGTTAAAAGTCCACCTGCCGTTATCCTACGAACATCTGGGAAGCCGAAAAGATTTCGGTGAAACGGTATCCAAAGACTTAAGCGTGACCGGTCTTCGGATGAATATGTCAGCTTTTTTCCAGCCGAATAGCGATTTTCTCATCCGTCTGCGTTTTCCGGAAGTCCAAAAAATAGTTCAGGGCATAGCCAGGATAGTCTGGTCGCACCGCATATCGTTTTCCGATCAATATCAAACGGGGTTGCAATTTCATGAAATGAACCCTGTCAGCAAAAAATGGCTGGAAGAATACATTTTGATCAACGAAACTTTTGCTAAGTAAGGGGAGGAAACTGACGTGGGAGATAAAGAAACCAAGAAAGTCAACTGTGCTAAATGTAACAAACCTTTAAAAAGGATCAAGCGTTATTATAGGAACGCCAAATTTTACTGTAACAAAAAATGCTTCAACGCCGCTAAAGCCCAGACAGAAAAAAAAGATGCCTAAAAAACTAAACGATCAGGAAAGAAGGCGCTTTCCGAGGTCAGCTTCAAACCTTGCCATCAAACTTGGGGACAAAGAAATAGATTTTGTCACCGAGACCAAGAATGTCAGCTGCATCGGAGCCTATTGCCAGATAGATAGCTATCTTCCCATCTTGACTAAACTAAAAATAACGCTGCTCTTCCCAAAGCATAAAGGCTTAAAATCCGCCAAACACATCGCCTGCGAGGGTACAGTAGTGCGCGTGGAAAGATCCAGCGACCCGATGGAAAGCAATAAATACAATATCGCTGTTTATTTCAACCAGGTCTCAAGAAGCGATATGAAATTCATAGACGCCTTCGTCAAAAAAAATACCGCCTTACCCGTTTGATCCCTCACTCTCCAGGCGCCTCCTATGGGACAACCTTTTAAACCTCTTCCTGTAAAATTAGTCGTCGGGCTCATCTCAGGGGAACTCTCTGTATTTGAAAAAACCAAAGATCTCTTATCGGAAAAATTCGGCAAAGTGGATTTTATAAGCCCAGTTTTTGACTTTGACCAGACAGATTATTATGAAAAAGAGATGGGTAAGGGCTTAAAAAGGGTATTTTTAACTTTTGAAAGACTGATAGGCGCCGAACAGCTGGTCATTATCAAACACTTCACTAACAAGATGGAAGAAATGCTTAGGCAAGACACCCATCATAGATCCGTAAATATTGACCCTGGATATATCTCTTTGTCTAAGCTGGTCTTGGCAACTACAAAAAGTTTCGTGCACCGCATCTATTGCAAAGACGGTATCTTTGAAGAGATCACCCTTTTATTCAAAGACAGGACGTTTATGCCAGGCCCCCTGACATATCCTGATTACAGGTCTCTTACCCACATAACCATGTTTAACGATATCCGGAATAAATACTACGAACATATCAAAAAGACCTATGGCCTATCCCAATTATATAGATGCGTTTAAGTCAGGCGCGCTGCACAAAAAAGTAAAAAAAGCACGCTCAATGCTTGAAAGCTGTTGCATCTGCCCAAGAAAATGCGGGATAAACCGGTTCAATGACAAACGGGGTTTCTGCCGGACAGGAAAAAATGCTTTTTGTTGCAGCTATTTTGCCCATGGCGGCGAAGAGCCCCGTATCTCCGGCAGCCGCGGCTCAGGCACCATATTCTTTTCCCGTTGCAATATGAGATGCGTCTACTGCCAGAACTGCAATTTCAGCCAGCGAGATGAAGGCAGGGAAGTATCAACAGATGAGTTAGCAGGCTACATGCTGACACTACAAAAAGAAAGATGCCATAACATCAATTTCGTTACACCTACCCACGTAATGCCGCAAATCTTAGAGGCCCTTATCTTGGCCATAGAAGGCGGCCTCAACATACCACTCGTATATAACACGTCCGGCTACGAACTGCCTGAAGCAATAGAGCTATTGGAAGGCATAATAGACATCTATTTGCCTGACATGAGATATGCCAATAACGCATTTGCCGTAAAATACTCAAGCGCGCCCGGATATCCCGAATTCAACAAAAATGCTGTCCGGGAGATGTTCAGGCAGGTAGGCATAAAGAGGTTAATCATACGCCACTTGGTCTTGCCGGAAAACATCTCAGGGACTGAAGAGATATTCTCATTTATCTGCCGCGAACTCTCCCCTAAGATCTATATAAGCCTCATGAGCCAGTATTTTCCGGCATTTGAAGCGGACAGCTATCCATTGCTGAACCGCCGCATCACCCTGGAAGAATACGAGAGAGCTGTAGCGCTCCTGAAAAAATACGGCCTTGAAAACGGCTGGATCCAGGAATCCGGCGGCCTGAAACGCTTTGCCGGTACGAATATCAAGAAGAATGTAACCTAACCTGCGCATGAAGATAAAAGTCAAACCTGAGGATTTTATCGTTGAAGAACTCATAGACGCCCCCATTATAAGGAAGAAAGGGGAATTTGGCCTATACCGCCTGACTAAACGCAGGCAAAACACTCTTGAAGTCTTGCGTATAATTTCTAAAAACACGCGCCTTGCCTTTGACGACTTCTCCTACGGAGGAAGAAAAGACAGGCACGCGCTTTCCACTCAATACATCACCGTAAAAAATAACCCATCTCCGTTAAAAATAAAAGAAGATGATTTTGCCCTTGAATTTCTGGGTTTCATCTCAAGGCCCATGGGGCCCGATCTGATTTGTGGAAACCGTTTCAACATCACAATAAGAAGCTTATCGTCGCAAGACATAGAAGATGCCTCAACCGGGCTTCCTGTGGTCAATAAACTTGGTTTCCTCAATTATTTTGATGACCAGCGGTTCGGCACATATGACCAAACTCAGGGATTTTTAGCGCAAAAGTTACTCAAAAAACATTTTAACGGCGCCCTCAAGATCTATCTTACGCGCGTCACATCCGAAGACAAAAAAAAGGACAGGGAACGCAAAGCCGCGCTTTTTAAAAAATGGGGAGACTGGCCGTCATGTTTTAAAGAGGCGCGCCTGTCTTTCGAAAAATTCGCTTTTGACCGCCTGACTCATGACGCGGGAAGTTTTATATCTCTCTTAAGAGAAATACCCGCGCAAGAACTCTCTTTATTCATCTCATGCTATCAAGCGTTTCTTTGGAACGAGGTATTGCGGCGTTGGATAAAACTTCAGACGAGCAGCTGCGCCAGCACCAGCGCCGGCGCTCCAATGAATGTTTACCGGGGCTTGGCAGGAGATTATATTTTCCCGACAGAACGGTTACAAAATATCCCCATACCTACACCTGCCTCAAAGATGCCTGCGATGGATCCTAACGTTGAGAATATCTATCAAGCCGTTTTCAAAGAAAACGGCTTGATACGGCCCATGTTTAACATTACAAAAATACGCCAGGCATATTTTAAAAGTACTCCAAGGAGCGCAATAGTATTGCCTGTTAAGCTTATTTTTGAATTTAGTGAAGACGAAATGCGCGCGGGCCAAAAAAAACTTGTGTTAAAATTCGTCCTGCCAAGGGGAAGTTACGCCACCATGCTCATTAAACGTATTTTTAGCGCACCTGGTTCGCCTTGACTATTGACTTATCCTGTTATTTTAGATAGACTTATCCTATGAATAAAAAACAAATGGCCGCTTTGGCGTTAGGTATTATAGCTATAGCCCTCATTATCATCTTTACGCCCAGATACAAACTCACCCGGATAGATCAAAAAAATTTCATCATTACCGAACAGACCAGCACGCTCTATAAACGCTCTACGGGCAAAGAGAACCTCCACTGGGAAAAAATATTGCTCTATTCCGGGATATCGGCTTTTGTATGCTGCCTGGCAATCTTTTATTTGAGAGGAAAAAATGACAAACATAATACTTGAGATAAAAGATCAAATTTATGAGACGCTGGTCTTATGCCGGGACTATTTAAAAAACCTCAACTGGGCCACGGTCCTGCTGGTTTTAGCGCTTCTCTTCGTCTTCTTTCTAAGGAGATGGGAATTAAAAAAGACCTTTTCGTTCTTTTTGGTCATACTACTATTGTTCATTCTCCTGGTCCGCATGGAAGCTTTCATGGTGTTCACCTTCGGGGCTGAGGGCTCCGACGTCGCGGTAGGCATCGGGCGAACGATATTTCTCATCATTACGGCAGCTGTCCTTATCTATCACGCTGCGATAAAAGAATAAGATGTCAAAAAATAAGAAAATCCTCCTGGTCATTGAAGACCAGAATCTTGAGAAGATCCTTACTTATCTCCTGAAGGCCTGGAATTACGACGTCATCCTATGCGACGACGGCAATCAGGCGCTGCCGCTCGCAAGCTCAAAATACCCCGACCTCATCATCATAGACGCCCACTGCGCTAAAATAGACGGGCTCAAACTTTGCAAGATCCTCAAATACGACTTTGTAACAGCATATATCCCATCATCATCCTTATTGAAAAAAAGCAGCTCAGGCGCAGTCTTTTGGACATT
>JBBTLH010000033.1:0-9614 GCA_038068755.1 Candidatus Omnitrophota bacterium | reverse complement strand
TAAAGTTTTTCGGGTATGGCGATATCGTTCTTATAGACTTTTAATTCCGGATAACGCGCCACTTCATCATTCATGAACTTTACTGTCTCTTTGGGCTTAAAACGCGTTGTCACGATAAACCCGCGGATCTTCGGGTTGACTTTTTTTGCCAAATCCCAAACAGCCACTGAATCCTTACCTAAACTATTAGCGACTACAAGCGAATCTCCGTAGCGCGCGTAAGCCTCTCTTATGAGCTGTTTAGAACGCTCAATTTTTTCCTTAAAATTAAGCGTTTCAACCAGCGTCTTTAGATCATCCTTGTTGTCTAATAACGAACTCATCTCTTGCTCCTCTCTTTTTTGGAATTATATAGAATATTCAAGCGCCTGCTCTGCGGCGCCTGCCTTAACAGCCAATTGTTCAAATGTTATATTGTCTATGACGTTTGACGTTGCCTCATAAACATCCTGCCAGATCCTGCGAAACACACATTTATATACATCTTTGCATGAGATGTACCTGTCTTTCACGCATGCAATGGGCTCTATGGAACCGTCAATAAACCGCACTACATCCCCTACTGTTATTTCATGCGGGTGCTTTGACAACAAAAAACCTCCTATCTTTCCTCGCCTGCTTTCTACAAAACCGCCTTTTTTCAAATCCAACAAAATCTGCTCTAAAAATTTTACCGGTGCGTCTATACGACCGGCAATATCGTGGATTGTCACCAATTCCTTTCCATAATGCAGTGCCAGATCCAATACTGCTTTTAACGCGTAATCCCCTCGGTAAGTTATCTTCATCCCGTTAGACCTCCCACCAAGTCGGTCTTTCGCATAAAAACGGATTATTCACTGAATGTAGCTTTGCGTACAAATCAAACGTCCAATCGATAGGTCTAACAGGATTCATTTTATCACCTCAAACTATATAATCTCTATCAACATAGTAGAGTTTACACTAAAAAAAAAAGTTGTCAAGTATTTATTAAAAAATTTTAGCGCGGGCGCACCTCGGCCCCGAATGGCGAGGTCCGACCTCGGCTTAGCTCACTTATAGAAATCAAGAAGCTTGGCCAATAGGCACTCTTCCAGATATTCAAGGCTGATGGGTTTGGTGATATAATCAAAGGCCCCCATCTCCATGCACTTGTCGGCAATGGCTGTTTCTGAAACAGCGGTTATCATGATAACGCCCGCCTCTTTGTTTATTTCTTTTATCTTTTTTAATATCTCAACGCCGTCACATTTAGGCATGCGTATATCAAGAAGTACGATATGTGGAGATTTCTCGGAAACTATCTTTAAAGCGTCCTCGCCGTTGTCGGCATCAAAAACCTCATATCCTTTTTTCGTAAGAAACTTCCTGAGCATCTCGCGTATGGGCTTTTCGTCATCAACAACAAGTATTTTTTTCATAAATAACTCCTGACTGGTTTATTTAACAAGAGGCAACTTTACGGTAAACATCGTTCCAATGCCTAACTGGCTATTCACTTCTATACTGCCGCCGTGACTTTCTATAATACCGAAGCATATTGACAACCCCAAGCCTGTGCCTGTCTTCTTTGTCGTGAAAAAAGGATCAAAGATCCTTTTTTGGGTTTCTTCGTTCATACCTATGCCGGTATCCGATATTTGGACTACCACCACGTGACTTTCGGCTTTCAAATTACCGGCTTGCTCGGCACCCTTAGGTTTAATTATCTCAGAAAAAGTACGGATAGTCAAGATACCGCCTTTTTCTTCCATCGCTTGGACGGCATTGATCATAAAATTAAAAAATACCTCCTGCAACTGGTTCTGATCTCCTTTTGCCGTTAATTTTTCATTGGATATCTTCTTATCAATTTCAATATGGGCCAGCAATTTAACCTGATATTTCAGAAGTTCCGCTACTTTATCCATGAGGACATTTATGTCTAATGGCACAAATTTTGTCTCTTTCTTGCGGGAAAATTCAAGAAGCCTTTTTATGATATCCCCAATACGCCCGACCTGCTCCCTGATGATCTTGACCGACTCTGCGGCTGAAGGAGGGCTGTCAGGCTCCATGCTCAACATCTCAGCCTCTCCGGAAATGACAAAAAGCGGATTGTTTATCTCATGCGCCACGCCCGCGGCAATCTGGCCCAGGGAGATCATCTTTTCTGCCTGCAACAATTCATCCTGTGTTTCCTTTAACTTCATTAAAGCCGCTCCCAACACTTTTTTTGACTCGTCCGTGTCCTCCAGAATACTTAAGATAACATCCCTGGCCTCTAATTGTTCTTTGAGCGCTTTTTCAAGATCCTGCTTATGCCTTGACGCTTCCTCCACAGAACTTTTCAAATCGTCTAACAGTTTATTGATATCTGTCAGGTCAATAGCCATACAGACAAGGCCTGTCAGATTATTTTCCCGGTTTCTCAACGAGCGCGTGCCCAGATACACCTCGGTCTCTTTCCCGGATTTTGTCAACAAATTGACCTTCTTGTCTTTGAGAGCGCCTTCTTCTATCAAACCTTTTAAACCCCAGCTTACTATATAGCGGTCTTTTTTGGAAAAAACCTGGATCGCTTCTTTTCCCTTGAGCTCTTTTTCTTCATATCCCAACAGCGCGCAGGCGCGCTTGTTGACAAGGCCTATCGCGCCATAAGGATCTACGATAAAAAGCGCGTCGGACATGTTTTGGATGATCTCATCAAAATAATCTTTAGAAATAGTGCTATTACGCAGATTCTCCAACATCTTGTTAAACTCAAATGACAGGCTTTCAAATTCATCGCCGGTATTTATCACAATAGGCTTATCAAAGACGCCTTTGTTGACCAAAGCAAAGCCATCTTGAAATGTTAGCAATGGAAATACGATCTTTCTTGAAATAAAGAAAATTGCAAAACACAAAAAAAGCGATACAATAGCCCAAATAAAAAACATCCTTATAACGATTACCTTAAGTTTTCCTATTATCCTGTACGCTTCAAGTAAGGAATAGACATAGCTATCTTCTTGAGCAAAGAAAGTGCTTTTTTGCAGTTTTGAATACCCAAGAAAATAATATTTGCCTTCTGAATCGCACACAAGCCTTGAGCCACGGCCTTTTTTTAGAACTATGCTATTAAATACTGTTTTTATAATATCTGGGGGGTCTTTGTGATCAACGCTAAAAGTAAAAACAGGGCTTCCTGACTGGGACATAACGCCGGCATGCCACTCCTCGTTGAAAAAAACCTCAAAGATATCGCGAAAAAGCAGATTTTCGTCTATCACGACTTTCATAATACCTATGACTTCTGCTTCGGCGCCAATGATAGGGCATGCGATCGAAAAGCCATAGCTATTTGAGTTTTCGTCCCATTCCATCGCTGTGGTGTAAACGGCGCCCAGGCCGTTGTTATAACTTCTCTGCCACCACTTTTCATCAGCTTGGAAATAATCTGATGTCTTATTTGTCGTCGCGATCAAGGCTCCCGATCTATCAGTAATAAAGATCTCTGATAAAATACTTTTTTTTGACTTCTGTATGTCTCCGAGCACCTCGCTAACATCGTTATTCAATAAACTGTCCTTGAGCCGAGGCCACCCACTAACAGCCCAATCTATATCCATATTTTTCATGCGGCGCAGGTTTTCCTCTTCGGATACGCCCGCATGTTCGGCGTTGGCTGCTTCAACAGTTTTTATGATCGCCTGATTATGCGAAGCAATAAAAGATAAATGCAACTCCATCGCTTTTATTTCATCTTCTATCCTTTCGGATGCAAACCGAGCCCTACTGTCAGCCCAAACATTAGCCTCACTATAAAAAAAGTTTCTATAATTACTGTATATAATAATCATGACGGCAGCTAAAAAGAAGATACCAACAGCTGACACAAGGCCTGTCAATTTCCACGAAACTCTTGATCTTATGCGCTTGTTCACTTGTCCTGCGGCCTCGTTTTCAGCTCTCGGAGTTCTTCTTTGAGCTGAATTACCACTCTTTCCCTGTTCATAGTCACTTTGTAAAACCGCTCCAGGTCGTTTATCTTCTTGACCAGCTCCGTTTCAATATGTTTATGCTCCGTGATATCCTGCCCTATTGATATAACGGAAGAAACCCGGCCATCTTTATCCAAAAGCACGTTATTGCTCCAAAGAATGATGCGTTCCGTGTTATTTTTGGTCAACACATTATATTCTATCTGCTTATGTGGCTCCACTTTACCTTGCGCCAGATCCTCAAACACGGCCTTTGCGGCCTTTCGCTTGCCAAAAGACAGCATCATATCAAACCAATCCCTGCCTATGATCTCCTCGCTCTTATAGCCCGTAATACGCTCAATACTATCGTTGACAAATTTGACTCTTGCATCGGGCAACAACACAAGGACTATAGAGGGCGCTATGGCGAGGATCTCTGAAGTAAACTTTTTTTGTTCCAAGAGGTCTTTATACAATACCCCCATCTCTTCCGCGGAGCGCTTTATTTTCAAATTCATTTTTTCCAACTCATCAAGCATCCTATTAAATTCAGTGTTCAGCCCTACCACTTCATCCTCAAAACCTATATCAAGGCGTTTAGAAAGATTTCTTGAAGAAATCACCTCAATAATGGCGGCCTTTAATCTAACTAAGGGAGATGTGATATATCTTGTCACAAATCTAACCATGAGCCACGAAAAAAACAAGAATATCAACAGGGCTATGCCTAATATAAAAACTACAGGTTTGTTAGAAGACCAAATATCTGATGGATCTTCCTTTATCCTTATAATCCCCACGGCCTCCCCGCGAATATCGCGGATCAACGCATCCAGGTAAAAAATAGCGCTTTCATTACTGTCCGGTAAACCTTTTACGATACGAAAAGGCTGCTGCGCATAGACAAGCTCTTTACGCGAAGACTCAAAAGAACCCAGCGCGCCCTTTTCACCGGTAACCGACGACATTAGAAAATCCGAACTCAGGCCATTAAACAACGCGTCATCCAACGCGGCACCGAAGACAATGCTTCCAAGCGTCCTGGCCGGATCATCATCAGCCGCAATCTCCGAAAAAGCCACGATCCAAAGCCTGTCATCGGACGTATGTAAAAAACCCGAAGAAACCCCGACATCCTTGCTTTCTACGAGGCGCGTATCGGCAGAAATAAAACTGTCATACATAAGCCTTTTTGAGGCGGCATCCCCGCCTACGACCTTACCTTTGGCGTCTAAAACGAGGATGAAACCCAGGCCATAGGACCGCTTGAGCGTATTAAAGAAAGACGTGATATCCGGGCCATGCTCTTTGAAACAATTCAAAACATCCGGATCAGAAGCGTGAGCCTTAGCCAGAACTTCAAGCGAAGACTTTTTTGAATCCAGGAATAAAGTGATAAAATTATAGCGCTCTTTTAAAATATCTTCCGCGACTTTATCCCGGGAAGATGACATCCAGTGACGGATGATCAAAATGGATGGAAAAAGAAGAACAAAAAGAAGCAATAAGAGAAAAACAATGATCCTTCTGCGGATACCTAAACCAAGCCCTAGCCCTGCATTCACGTAGTTTCTCCCGTGTTATTCTACTTTAAATTTCAACGGAGGCGGAAGGATTTGAACCTTCGGTCCACTTGCGCAGACTCCGGTTTTCAAGACCGGTGCACTCAACCACTATGCGACGCCTCCAAATAACTTAATCGGTTTTTCAGCTCTTATATTTTAATATTTTTCAAGAGGTCAGCTTTATTCAAGTCTATCGTCGCGAGAGCCGCATCGGCATCTTTATTGTAGAGCCTAAAGAAAAGCGACGTATCATCCATGCTGTTGATATTCTTATTATCAAGGCACTTCATGATCTCGGCGCGCGCTCGCAGTTCTCTTATCACGTCAATGGACTGCATGCCGCTGGCGCGAGCTATCTTGTCGCGGAAAACAGACGTAGGGCTCTGCTCAATAAAAGCCCTCTTTTCGTAATCATGCCGCCAGACTGTGGAAAGAAGGACCTTCTTTTGCTCCATACCTGCGGTCTCAGCTATCTCGGAAACGACCCTGAAGACCTCGTGCTTGACGTGGAACTTTACCAGCGTTATAAAAACGTCTATGAGGTTGACTAAGATTTCAGGGATATTCATGGGCTCGTTCTGAAGGCGGATTATGGCCTCGCGCGCGGCGCTCGCGTGGATGGTACCCATGCAGTATTTTCCTATATTCATCGCGGTCATAAGGTCCTGGGCTTCCTCTCCCCTGACCTCGCCTACTACAATACGCTCGGGCCGCATCCTTAAAGAATTTTTAACAAGGTCGGCAAGAGCTACCTCTTCATCACTTTCTAAGCGCGACCAACTCTCTTCTTTTGTCGTGCTCAACTCAAGGGTATCCTCAATTATCACAAGGCGCTCTTTATCGGGTATAAAACCCAAAAGCGCGTTTAAAAGCGTCGTCTTGCCGGAACCCGGAGCTCCCAGGATCAATAGATTTGCTGGCCGGATAGACATGCCCTCCAGATAGAGCCACAGGAGTGCGGCGATATCATAATTAAGGGTGCCCTTGCGAATAAGGTCTACGATACTCAAAGGGTTTTCTTTTATTTTAGTGATAGTGATCTGCGGCCCAAACGGCGAAAGCGCGATGTTGACGCGGCCCTGGATATTGGCCAGTTCCAGATTATTGAGTTTTCTTAAAGACGACCTTCCCGAAAACGTGACGAGCTTCTTTATAAACACATCTAATTCTCTCTGGGACGTAAATCTCTTATCGGTCTTGACCAACCCCTGATAAGTATGGTGGATATAAATAGGATTGAGAGAATTGATGATGATGTCCTCAATATCCTGGTCTTTTAAAAGGTCTTCTATGACGCCGTATGTGAAAAAATCTCCTATGAACTTTTCGCGCGCCTCCTCGTCGCTGAGCTCGTTTAGCGCCTGGCTCTGCATGAAAGCATCTTGGTGCGTGGCGCCGTAAAGCTCGGCGATAATAGCGCTGACTATCTCCCTCTTTTCCTTATCATTCTGCAGAAGATTGATCTTACCCATTATCTTATCAAGAATACTCGCCTCTATCTCAACTTTTCGCTTTTCCATACAGTCCGCCTTTCCTAAGAATAATTACAACCCGCGTAGCGCGCGGTATGGCCAGTGACAACCGCGATGCCCAACCTCTTACACTCACATAGATGACTCTTTTAAAAAAAGCAGATGGATCTTGCCTAGTTGAGATAATTTCTCTTTCACAAACTGCTCACTTCCAGGCATCGCAATACATATTATCGTTAAAAGGCCAAGAGGCAATTCTTGTTCTGGCAAAACCTATGTTCTTAAGAAGAAGCCTTAAACTTAGAGGTGTAAAATAGACTACGTGGTCCGGCGGACGAAATCCGGTCCAGTTCCCTTTCTTTATCATTCTGTTTAAACAACCGTAGTTTACAGTCTTAATTAACAAAACGCCGCCGTTATTTAGAAGATTGAAACATTTTTTTAGAGTCCTTCCCGGATCATCTAAATGCTCAAGAAGCGATATCAAAGTGATTCCATCAAACTTTTCATGAATAACGTCTGCGGCTTGAAAATCCCCAACAATAACTTTAATGCCATTTTGTTCTCTGGCTAAACCTGCCAAGTATTCAGAGATCTCAATACCGGTGCAGGAAAATTTTGTCTTTGCCAGCTTGAGAAATTCTCCGTCGCCACAGCCTATGTCAAAGATTTTTGCAGCCAAAGGCAAATAGCCGGAAAGTTTATTATAAAATATTTCGCCTTTATTCCGGTTAGCTATTCTATTGAAGGATCGTTTCATGACCCGAGAGAACTTTTGGGAAAGCCTTAGCTGCTTGGCGTTTCTCTCGACAACCTTTTCTTTAGAATAAAGGCTGGGCCGGGTTTCCCGCATGGGAACGGGGTCAATCCGGGCATAACCGCAAACAGTACATTCTTTGACACTCCACTCTTTTATTCTACAAAAATCTGACCATTTTGAATTCTCACATACCGGACAAATGAAACTCCACCCGTGGGGCGAAATCCCACCCGTCCCGATTAAATTTATCGGGACTGGATGCGGGATAAATTTACGCTGCTCTTGCATTTTATACCTTATTCGTTTTATTATGTACTTTTCTGCGACAACCCAAATAGTGTCGCTCAATAAATACAAACTTCCTGCCTGCTCGCTGCTACGGTAATGACGAAAGCCAATTGTAGGAGGTAATCACTAAAATGTTATTCCTGCCGTTCTTAAAAAATTTCTTTACACCTTGATTCTTAACAAGCACCACCGCAGGAATATTCAAAACATTCTGAAAGGTTAAAAGGCTAGCGGCAGGTACTTCTGCAGATACTTTAGTTTCTACCAGAAGAACCGGGCGATTATTCTCTGCTAAAAGAAAATCAACTTCCTGTTTCTCTTTATTCCTAAGGTAATGAAGGCTAAATTTACCTGCCCCCTGATCATTCCAGGCCTCAACCGCTCTTAATAATTCAACCGCTACGAGATTCTCAAAGCGGGCGCCCGGATCTTCGATTACCGGGAAATTAAAAAGGTACACTTTCTTTTCCTTAAGGATGCTGCGCGAAATCTTTGTTGTCCAAGGAGATAAGCGAAAAGTTAAATAGAACGCATCAAAAAGTAATAACCAACTTTTAACGGTATCAAAAGCTACTTGAAGATTACCAGCCAGGTTGTTCATGGACAAAGGGCTTCCCACTCTTGTCGGCATCATAGCAAAAAGAGTTTCAACAACATCCAGGCTGCGTATATCCGCCATTGTCTTTAAATCGTCCCTGACGATCTGTTGCCCGTATGCTGCGGCCCATGTTGACCAAAAGGCTTTGCGTCCCTTGGTAAAGGGCTCCGGAAAACCGCTCACTTCCCACAAAGAATGAAACGCTTCCGCCATACCTTTGGCCGATGCGGTATCTAAGCCTTCCAAGGGATGAGCCAGGAATTCCCGCAAATCCCTCCGGATAGAAGAAAGTTCGGCTAACGTTAAAGGGAAAATATGGAATTTGAGAAAACGTCCGGCCAAAGAATCACCCGCCTTACGAGAAAATTCCAAACGGCCGCTTCCGGTAACCAGAAACTGATACTCTTTGTGGAATTGATCGTAGATACCTTTAAGATAATTCTTCCAATCCCTGTATTTATGGATTTCATCTAATATGACAAGAGGACGAGACTTTAGGCTGCTACGGGGTTCTTTGGAGAAAAAGGCCGGATCCGAGATGAGCTTGCGTTTATCCGACGCTAAATCCCAATTAAAATAGACAACATCGGAGTAATCTTGCGCGACAATATCCCTGGCAAAAGTGGTTTTACCTGACTGACGAGGCCCGGCTAACATAACCATAGACTTATCCGCAGACAGTTGATCCCATAATTTTTTGTAAAGGCTACGCTTATACATATATTAAGTCTATACTATAATCGGAAATAGTCAATACTTTTCCCAAGTGCAAGTTATTTCTTCAAATTGAAACGACTGTCACGGCGGCCGCTCGGAGATTCTATTATCGGACACTCCACTCTTTTATTCTGCAAAAATCTGCCCATTTTGAATTCTCGCATACCGGACAAATAAATGTAGGTGACTCTTGCATTTTATATTTTATCCTTTTTATGAGGTGCGTATCCGCCAAAAAATAAAATGTTCTGCTTCGTCATTTCTCTTCCATAAACACCGGCTTGT
>JBBTLH010000032.1:0-6104 GCA_038068755.1 Candidatus Omnitrophota bacterium | reverse complement strand
ATTATTCGGGGTATCCCGATTGCAGGCCGGCGTACTTTAAGGCGTTTAATAGATTGGCCGTGTTAGCTACGAAGCGCGGCATAGAACGCAAAGATATCAGGATACAAACGCCGCTCGTGCATTTGAAGAAGTCTGAGATCATAAAATTAGGTTTAAAATTAGGCGTGCCTTATAGCAAGACCTGGTCGTGTTATATGGGTGGCAAGAAACCTTGCGGCCGATGCGACAGCTGTGTTTTTCGCGCCAAAGGTTTTAAAGAAGCGGGCTCAAAAGACCCTTTGGTCAAATCATGAAAACGGCAAAGATAGCGGAAATATTTGATAGTGTCCAGGGCGAAGGTATCTATGCCGGAGTAAGGCAGGTCTTTGTAAGATTTTTTGGCTGCAACCTAAAGTGCGCGTTCTGCGATACTCCTTTGGAGACGTACCTTGAAAAAACGCCGGGTGCCGTTAAAGAGGAGATCTTAAAATATAACAATTTTCATTCTATTTCGTTGACCGGCGGCGAACCCTTATGTCAGGCTGATTTTTTAAAAGATTTTTTGCCGGATATGCGCGCCTTACGATGCAAGATCTATCTTGAGACAAACGGCACCTTGCCGCAAGAATTGCGAAAAATAATAGACGACGTTGATATTATAGCCATGGACATTAAATTACCGTCATCAACACAGGGCGTTTCTTTATGGGCGGAGCACGAGGATTTTTTGAAAACGGCTTTAGAAAAGGAAGTCTTTGTGAAAATGGTGGTCACGTCCGAAACTGAGCCCGGCGATATCCTTAGGGCGCGCACCATTATAAGAAAGGCGAATCCATGCATCCCAGTCATCCTGCAGCCAAACTGGCCTGACGGTTGCATGACGCTGTTAGATAAGATGGTGTCTTTTAAGAGGGAACTTGTATTATACGGTATACACGACGTAAGGATCTTACCGCAAGCGCATAAGGTAGTGGGGATTAAGTAGCGTATAGCGTAGAGCGGATAGCGTATAGCGTATAGCGTATAGTAAAAATCTTAGAACTCTACGCTCTTCGCTAAACGCTCTACGATAGAACAGAGGTTTTTATGAAAAAGGTATCTTCTTATGATGGGTTACAAAAGAATATACGCCGCTTAAAGACGCCGGCTATTGAGGTGTGGTCGAACCAGTATCCTGACAAAAAATATGTCATAACCATTGATATTCCGGAATTCACCTGCATCTGTCCCAAAACCGGTCTCCCGGATTTTGCCGTTATATTGATAGAATATATGCCGTCAAAATACTGCGTGGAATTAAGATCTTTAAAAGAATATATGGTTTTTTATCGTAATGTAGGTATTTTCCACGAGCATTTTGCCAATAAACTTTTTTGTGATTTTGTCAGTTCGTGCCGGCCGCGATGGGCTAAGATAACGACGCGGTTTAATCCCAGGGGAGGTATTACAACGACCGTGACAAGGGAGTCCAAGAACACAAAGATAACAATCGCATGAGAAAGATCACCGAAAAAAATATAACCGATACTGTCAGTCGTCTCTGCCTGGACTCTAATATCTATTTGCGCAAAGACGTTGAAAAAGCTCTTATCCGGGCTTTTGAGAAAGAGAATAATAAACAGGCGCGCAAGATATTACAACAGTTATTTGAAAACGCGAAGATAGCAAAGTCAGAGCATATCCCGCTTTGCCAGGATACCGGCTTACCAATTGTTTTTGTAGATATTGGCCGCGGTGTTGACATAACAGGCCTTGATATGGTCCGCGCTATCAATAAAGGTGTCAGGGAGGGTTATCATCGCGGGTATTTGAGGAATTCTATAGTTCGCGACCCGTTACGGCGCGGTTTGCTTTCAGGTTTTACGCCTTGCGTCATTCATTTTGATTTAAGCCGTCATAAAGGTTTAAGGTTAACCGTGCTCCCGAAGGGTTTCGGCTGCGAGAATAAGACGAAACTGATCATGTTGTATCCTACCGCCACGATGGACGAGATAAAAAAATGTATCATTTCTGCCGTAACAGAAGCCGGTCCTGACGCGTGCCCGCCTTACATCTTAGGTATCGGCATAGGAGGCTCTGCTGATTACGCCTGCCAGCTTTCCAAAAAAGCGTTTTTGAGGCCTATTTATAAAAGGAGCAGGCTCAAACATGTGGCGAGGCTGGAAGAGGAATTGTTAAAGGACGCCAATAAGCTCAATATCGGCCCAATGGGCCTGGGTGGTAAGACGACTGTCTTGGGCGTAAATATCTTGGTGTATCCTACGCATATCGCGGGGCTTCCTATATGCGTCAATATCAGTTGCCATGTCTTAAGGAGCGCGAGTGCTTTACTTTCTTAGAAATCTCGTCAAGCTTCAGACGCCTGAGGATAAGGGATTTTCGCGCCTGCACGCGCTGCGCGCGGGCGACGAAGTCCTGTTGACGGGCGATATCTTCACTGCCAGGGATCAGGCGCATAAGCGGCTGGCCGCGTTGATCAAAAAAGGCGCAAAACTACCATTAGACCTTAAGGGCCAGATCATTTATTACTGCGGGCCTACGCGCGCGCCGCTCGGAAAAGTGATAGGTTCTTGCGGCCCTACGACGAGCGCGCGTATGGATAAGATGACCGGGCCTTTGCTCGCCCGCGGATTAAAGGGCATGATAGGAAAGGGCAGGCGCAGTGAAGAGGTCAGAAGACTGATCAAAAAACATAAAGCCGTTTATTTTCTGGCAACAGGCGGCGCTGGCGCTTTTCTGTCAAAGCGGGTTTTATCTATCAAGAGCGTCTGTTTCAAAGAGCTTGGCCCGGAGGCGATTTACAGGGTCCGCGTGAAAGACTTTCCTTTGATAGTCGGCATTGATTCGCAAGGCACTGATATTTTCGGGAGAGACAGATCATGATAAGGCAGGATGGGCGCGGGCATAGTATTATGCGCAAGGTGATAGTCACCAGGAAATATTTAAAACACGCCGAAGGCTCGTGTCTTATAGAAATCGGCGATACAAAGGTCGTTTGCTCGGCGAGTCTGGAAGAGGGCGTGCCGCCATTTTTAAAAGGCAAGGGCGAAGGTTGGGTGACCGCGGAATACGGCATGCTGCCGCGTTCCTGTTCTCAGCGCGTAAATCGCGACCGGTCCAGGTCAGGCAGGGTCTTTGAGATACAGCGCCTCATTGGAAGGTCTTTGCGCTCAGTTGTCGCTATGAAAGAATTAGGTGAGAGGACTATTTATATAGATTGCGATGTCATACAGGCAGACGGCGGCACCAGGACTGCTTCTATAACGGGGAGTTTTATCGCGCTAGTGGATTGTCTTAATACGGCCAGGAAGAAGGGGCTGATATCCAGGATACCTATCACTGAATTTGTCGCGGCGACCAGCGTAGGTATTGTGGAAGGCTCAAAAATCCTGGATCTGACATACGAGGAAGATTCAAAGGCTGACGTGGATTTAAACGTCGTCATGGTATCAAGCGGTGATTTTATTGAAGTTCAGGGAACGGCTGAGCGCAAACCTTTTTCAAAGCAGGAGCTGGATGAACTGCTGGCCATGGCTTTGAACGGCATAGGATCGCTCATTAGTATGCAGAAGGATCTATTGAAAGATGTGAAGTAGAACATGCGTGCCTGTTTAGAACTTTTGGTTGCTACCAGAAATAAAAAAAAATTAAAAGAGATCAAAGAGATACTCTCCGGCCTTGAGCTTAAGATAACCTCTCTGGCTGATTATAAAGCCATGCCTTACATCGTAGAAGACGGCAGGACTTTCGCGCAGAACGCCATCATAAAAGCCTCCACTATAGCTAAATTCACAAAAAAACTCGTGTTAGGCGAGGACTCAGGGCTCCAGGTAAGGGCTTTGGGTAATAGGCCGGGTGTGTATTCGGCGCGTTATTCAGGAACCGGGGCAACGGATAAAAAGAACAACTCAAAGCTCATGCAAGAACTTAAAAACGTGCCTCTAAAGAAGAGGACAGCCCGCTATCAATGCAGCGTAGCCTTGGCTGATTCAGGAGGCCTTATAGGTGTTGTCTCGGGGCAGTGCGAGGGGATTATAGGTTTTAGCCCTAAAGGCAATTCCGGTTTTGGCTATGACCCGTTATTCGTTATTGAGAAATACGGCAAGACTTTTGCCCAACTGGGGCCTGAGATAAAGCACACGATAAGCCATCGTTATAAGGCGCTTAAGAAGTTATGCCTCCTTATGGAACGATATTTGAAAAGATCTCGTCAAGTTTCTTCATAATATTCTCAGCGATAGGCTGAAGTTTGTATTTAGGTTCTTTGACCGTGCCTGTCATCTTGATGGCGGTCAAGCCGGCCGCTTTGCTGATAGTCTCCGTGGCCTTTCTTTCAACTTTGCTTATTTCTCCGCCAGGCCCGGGCAGGGAGACCTGCGTGTTCACAAGAAAGTCCAGCGTTCCGTCAAATGATACCTTTCCTTCGGCCATAAGGCCCATCTGAGGCCCTAAAAGCTCCAGGTTATTTGTAGCAGCGTAACCGTCAGAAATAGAAAAGTCGCCCTGCGCGTGAGTAAAAACTATATTGTTGAATCTTGATATAAACAGGAAGTTGCCCAGGCCTTTTAACGGATTGAATTCTCCTACGTTGCCGTTTTTAATGACAAAGGCGCCGTTGCCTTTTATGCTGTTTGGATCGCTGCCTTTGCCCTGGATGGATATATTTAACGCTGCTGTCCCGTAAAAATTCTTGTCTTTCATAGGGATATCAAGTTTTAAGAGCGATAGGTCTATATCTTGCAAAATACCTTTTGCAGAGTAAGCTGTTGTATTATCTAGAAATTTGACGTGCCCTTTTATAAAGCCCTTGCCGCCGTAGGCGTCAAAAGACAAACCGTTGATAAAGCCTTCCTTTTGGGCCTGGCTATAGTTTAACGCCACATTTTTTATTGTATAGCCAGAGTATTTTAAGGCCTTGCTATGGCCCACTACTTTTGCATTCCAGTTTTTATAATTTTTTAGAGGGCCGGAGGCTTCAACATCAAGAACGCACTGCCCCACGTACTTCGGTCCCGCAATGTCTGATATGTCCAAGAGCACGGATCCCCGCATGTCCATGTTTCCCATTGAGCCGTCAAGCTGCCCTTCTATGTTTAACCCGGAGTTTTTAAATTGCCCTTTTAGAGAAGCTATCTGAAAAACATTTCCATCTTTTATAAACTCCGATTGAAGTTTTAATATTTTACCTATGAGCATTACGTTGACAGCCGGGGTATCAAAGTTTTTGAGCGCGCCGTCAAAACTATAAGTTTCATTCAGATATTTAACGGCGTCAATGTGCCATTGGATGTTTTGGGCCGCCAGATCAAATTTGATGCGGCCTGATTCCGTTTCAAATTTCAAATTTTTCTTCGGCAGGGTTAGATCCATGTTTTCTAATTTGGCCTCTCCGGATATTGAAGGCGGGGTTTCAGCTGCCAGGTCTGATCTGACATGGATCTTGACGTTCGCTGTTCCGGAAATATCAAAAGCCGGCAGTTCGATCTCCTTGGGTAAGAGGGAGGGTAGCTTTTGCAGGTCTAAAATGCCGCCAAGATCAAGGTCAAGTATGCTTTGTTTTATTTTTCCTTCGGCCGTTATTGTTGTTTCAAGGGCCTTCATCTCAGACTTTTCAATGATCACGTCGTTGTTCTTAAATCGTAAACTTGATGTAATGTCTGATACTGTGCCGATGTTTTTTATGCCGGATATATCCGCGCTTTTTATTTTAGCTGTCCCTTCATAAGAGAAAACGATTGTTTCTTGAGGCTGGAAGGGGATGGTCAACCGGATGTCGCTTTCTAAGGCCCCGTTCTTGAGTGTAAGCGAGTCTTTTTGGGCGTTTATACCTGAGAGGTTGATGGCCCCTGCGATTTTTGCGATTCTGTCTTTGATAGAATAGTCAAAAACACATTTTTCTATTATTGCATTGACTATAGCTGTATTTTTGATATCTATAATGGCATTGCCCGCGAGATTTATTTTTCCGCGATAAACAGCTTTTTTAAAGTCGTCTGCAGTAACTTCTACGGCCACTGTGCCGAAGCCCTTGGCATCCCGGAGCCAGATACCCTGGTTCTGCGCGCTAACGCCTTGAATGTTGAATTGGGCATTGATCTTTGAATCGTTTTTTGTCCGGGCATAAT
>JBBTLH010000031.1:0-6405 GCA_038068755.1 Candidatus Omnitrophota bacterium | reverse complement strand
CAGTTAAAAGAATGAAAAAGCTGGCTGCAGGAAAGGACGATAAAAGCCGCGGTCCTGGCGCGGTCTATGCCTCCTTTTTCAACAAATAGGACGAACATAAAAGCCAAAAGGCTGCAAAAAGCAATAAACGCGCCCTGGCCTAGCATTAAAAAAGCCCTTTTCCTGGTGACCACGGATTCGTCGGGCCTGCGCGGAGGCCGTCGCATGATATGCGGGTCCACAGGGTCTACGCCCAAAGCCAACGCGGGTAAGCCGTCCGTCACCAAATTGACCCAAAGTATCTGTATAGGCAAAAGAGGCACGGGCAGGCCCACCAAAGACGATACAAACATCACAAGGATCTCTCCTGTGTTACAGGACAAAAGGTAGTGGATGAATTTCTTGATGTTGTCGTAAATGCCCCTTCCCTCTTCTACTGCCGCGACAATAGAGGCAAAGTTATCGTCGGTAATGATCATGTCAGAGACTTCCCTGGTTACGTCCGTTCCGGTGATGCCCATAGCAACACCAATATCGGCCTCTTTAACAGCGGGCGCGTCATTGACGCCGTCGCCGGTCATTGCGACCACCTCATTGTGCCTGCGCCAGGCGCGCACGATCCTCAATTTATGCTCGGGCGAAACGCGGGCGTAGACAGGTATACTTTCTACCAACCCATAAAACTCATCGTCGCTTAACTTATCCAATTCCTCGCCGGTCAACGCCATGGAATCATCCCTGAAAAATCCGAGGTCGCGCGCAATAGCAACAGCTGTATTCTTGTGGTCGCCTGTGATCATGACAGTCCTGATACCCGCGGATCCGCACTCCTGAATAGCCAGCTTAGCCTCCGGGCGAGGCGGGTCTATCATCGCGACCAGGCCGGCAAAGATAAGGTCTTTTTCAACGGACTCTGCTTCAAATTTTTCTGCCGCGTTATCCAGGGCCCTGTAGGCTATGCCCAAAACGCGCATCGCCTGATCAGCCAAACTATCGTTAGCCTCTAATATGTGTTTGGTGTCCTCGGCTGTCAAGGCGCGAGGCGCGCCGTTGTCTTGAACAAAGCCGCAATTATTCAAAAGTACATCAGGCGCGCCCTTAACAAAGGCGAAGAGCTCGTTTTTATGGCGGCGCACCATAGTCATTTTTTTGCGCTCCGAATCAAAAGGTATTTCGTCAATAAAAACGAATTGCTCTTCCTCTTCTTCTTTCCAAAGGCCGGCTTTGGCGGCCGCCGTCAAGATGGCGCCCTCAGTGGGATCGCCTACGATCTTATAGGCCCCGCCTGTCTTAACAAGCTGTGCTGCGTTGCACAAAGTGCCGCAAAAGAGCGCCTTGCTTAAGTCAGGATACTCAGCCGGACGGATGCTTTTTTCGTCCAGCGTAAACTCTCCGGAAGGCTCATACCCGATACCCCTTACCTTATATAGGCGGCCGCCAGCAAAAACCGCCTGCACGGTCATCTCGTTCTTGGTCAAAGTGCCTGTCTTATCCGAACAGATGACCGTAGCGCATCCTAAGGTCTCAACAGATGGCAGTTTCCTGATAATGGCGTTCCTTTTTACCATCCGGTGCACGCCAAGCGCTAAAGCTATAGTCACCACAGCAGGCAAGCCTTCGGGAATAGCCGCGACAGCGAGGCTCACCGCTGTCAAGAACACATCAATGACCTTTGCCCCGCGCATCCACTCCAGCAAAAATACGATACCCACCAACACAAAGCAAAGATAGACTATCCACTTGCCGAATTCTTCAAGTTTTTTCTGCAAGGGCGTGGCCTCTGTGCCGATCTCCTGGACCATGCTCGCTATCCTGCCTAATTCCGTGCGCATACCCGTGTCTGTAACTAAGACTTTTGCTTTGCCGCTGGAGACGAACGTGCCCATGTAGACCATATTAGCCCTGTCAGCCAAAGGTATCTCTCTTTCTTCAAGGGCTATACCCGTTTTGGCAACAGGCGTAGACTCACCGGTAAGACTCGCCTCCTGCACGCTAAAATTTGAGCTATGCCAGACAACGCGGCTGTCAGCAGGCACATTATCACCGGCTTCTATTTCAACCAGGTCGCCTATCACCAATTGAGACGAAGGCACGACTGCGCGTTGTCCGTCTCTAAAGACTTTTGAATTAGGGCTGGAGAGTTTCTTTAAGGCGGCGAGTGACTTTTCAGCCCGGTATTCCTGGATAAAACCTAAAATAGCATTGACGATAACAATGGCTATTATGGCGAGCGCGTCAACCCACTCTTTTAAAAAGCCGGAAACGAGTGAGGCGCCTATCAAGACCCAGACAATAAAATCCTGGAATTGTTCAAAAAATATATTCCAGGGACTGACGGCCTTTTTCTCTACAAGCTGGTTCGGACCGAAGGCTGATAAGCGCTTTTCGGCTTCCAGAGCGCTTAGACCCATATCAATATCGGTGTCTAAAGCCGCGAGGCACGCTTCAACGGATAAATGATAAAGTTTTTTTTCTGCCATTTTAGAAACGCATAAGGCAATCTTTTGCCATTTTGCACCAGTAGATACAGGAGTCCTTCTCGGTATAGACTACAGTCTTTTTGCACTTCGGGCATTTTCTCTTGGGCTCGTCAGAGAAAAACTCTATCTCCTCCGAACAGCCGGGGCATTTGATGTAGCGGACTTTAAGGCCCTTATCCCTGCCTGGACATTGTGTAAACATAAGCGTCACCTCTTTAGATCAAATACTGCCTGGCTTGCGCGTCGGAAAAAGCCTCAACCTCTATTAGATCACTCTTGCCTTGATTATACTTGACTACAACGCGGGCTGTCTGGTTATAGCTTTTTTTATCAAAATAACGCGCAACAAGCCGGCAGGCTAAAACGATTGTTCCCTGCTTTGAGAAGTCCCCCCTGCCCAAGGCCGTGGCTCCTGAGACCTCATCCTCCGGCATAAGAAGGATACCTAAAGCTTTATCTTCCAATATCTGATTGTCGTGTTCATCGCGGCCTACGATGAGTTTGGCAGTCTCTTCTATCCTGAAGTGCCTGCCATGGTTTAATAGGCTGACGTCTTCTAAGGTCAATTCGTTGTGGTCTATCAGATCTTTGACGCGTTTGGAAAAAGCAGGGTCTGTTAAAAGGCACCCTCCTGCAGGACACGGATAATCCTTAATATGGAAGTCACTGGCCATCTGTATCTGAGGTTTGCGGCCGCGGCCGGATATATCAAGCAGTTTAGACCTGTCCACCCAGCCCTCTTTTTCAGGGATAGTCGGCTCTAACAACTTTGCCGACAAAGGCCGCAGCACCAACCCTAAAACTCCCGCTTCTTTCTCTATTGTCCGCATAGCGTCTTTTCTTTGGGACATGGGCCTCTGGCCCAGCACTTCGCCTGTTATCAAAAAAGACGCGCCGACTTCTATCATCAATTCTTTGGCTTTTTTCAGCATAAGGATGCGACAATCAATACAAGGGTTCATGTGGCTACCGTAGCCGTGTTTGGGGGATTTGAGGACCTCAAGAAACTCCTTGCTCACATTCATGACCCTCAAAGGTATACCCAACTCGCCTGAAATGAATTTTGCCTCATGTTTACAACCGGCGCGATGGTTGCAGCGGCAAAACGGAGAGACGAAATTAGCCGCAATGACCTCTATCCCCTGCTCCAAGATGACTTTTGTAGCCAGGGTGCTGTCCAGTCCGCCGGAAATAAGCGAGATCGCCTTTGTCATAATATCAACCAATGAGAAAAATCAAACAGGACAGTTTGTCTCATTAAAGAAATAGCCTTCATAAATCTTACTATAACGGCTTGAATTATTTTGTCAATAGAACATGGATGGCCGAGGCCAGGTCGTGGTCTATCGCAAACTGAGAATTGCCGATCTGAAGCACATAAGAGGGAAATTTCTGAATAAGGCTTACGGTCATCCCAGGCAAAATACCCATAGCCATTATCTTCTGGAGCCTTTTGTAATTGTGGGTGTGAAGATAAGCTACCTTGCCTTTTTGATTCACGCGCAGGTTATCAAGGGACGAAATTATCTTGCTGATACTTTCTTTGGATTTCCGACAGCATTCACCCTCGGGTATAGGCCTTCCATGAGGGCAGGTTTTAGGATGCCCCAAAAGAATACAAATATTATCCTCTATGCCCTCATGAAGAAGATGTTCAAATTGACAACTGACAGGATGGACGAGCTTCTTTTTTACATCCAGGACATCAGTGAATAATCTCTCCGCCAGCCTGTGGCGACGCACTATCTTCTGCCCCTCTATCTTGCCTTTTTCGGTCAAAGATATCTTCTCATGTATAAATTTGATATAACCCAGATTTATCAATTCCTCTACCCCGGGATTACCATTGGCCAGGCCGACATCTGCGGCCCCTTGCTTTTCCTCTCCTGCGTGGCCCCAGAGTGTCTCTAAGATTTCTTCCGCGTGTTCGCTTATCTTCATTTGTCTTCCTTTCGTTTTCTAAAAAATTTTAGCCATTTAGGTTCCGGCGGCGTTTCAAAACCACAATTAGGGCATTTTATGAGCTTGCACCCTTTCTTTATCGGACAATTCGAACACGCCGTCTCGGCTTCATTTTCATTAAACTCATACCCGCATAAACTGCACTTCATGCCCCATCCTAACTTTTTTTCATAGATGAACCCCTAACATATTAAAAGCCAAATTAACTAAAAAGCCGGCCGTAAATGAAAAAAAGAGGATAAAGACGGACAGGGCAACTCCGGTTTTCCAGCCCCGCTCTTTGACATTCATCAGAAACTGCGCGATGCACGGCAAAAACAACGTAAGTGTAACGCACGCCACCACTAACTGATTACCGTTGAGCAAACCGGCTTTTTTCATATCGTAAAGGCCTGCGACACCATAATCTCTCCTAAAAAATCCGAACAAGAAAGCAACTGCCGCTTTATCAGGAAGGCCTATCCAGCGAATAGGATATTCCAGGATCGAGACGCATAAAGAGAACAAACCGGTCAACTGGCCCAACCAGATAATAGCGCTGGCCAGGATAAACATCGGGAATATCTCCGCAAAATACCACTGTACTCGCGTGTATGTTTTAACAAAAATATTCAACAGTTTTGGCAACCGGAGCGGCGGTATCTCCATATAAAAAGAAGGCGCTTCCCCCGGCAAAACCAACGAAGAAAGAAAACCAACCAGGAGAAAGACCAGGCTTATGATACCCACCCAAATCCATAAGCCCACAGGATTTCCTGCCAATAAAGAAAGTATTACGCCTAATTGCGCAGAACAGGGAATGGCCAAAGCCAACAATAAAGTCGCGATAAGCCTCTCTCTTTTTGTAGGCAATGTGCGTGTCACCATAGTCGCCATCGTATCGCAACCCAAACCTAAAACCATTGGTATGACAGCCCTCCCGGTCAGGCCGATCTTTTTAAACAGGCGGTCTATGAGAAGAGATAACCTTGGCAGATAGCCGGTATCTTCAATGACAGCGAAGGCGATAAAGAATGTCGTAACTATGGGCAAGATCAACGCTACTGCGTATCGCGCGCCCAAAGTAATGACGCCGTATTCCCCGACAAACAGATCTCTTAACGCCTGCCAGGGTATCGCTGCAGTAAAAATTTGGCTGATCCAGGGATTAATATGCCCCTCGAAAATATCCGTTTCAATAAAATTAACAACAGTACCGGCGCCAAATTCGCCTACAAATTTATATAGCCCATAGTAAAGGATCAATAATAATATAGGTATGCCTGTCAGGGGATTTATCATAACCCGGCTTAAAGCCTCTTTGAATGATAACCTTGGCTGCGGCATATGTATGACGGCCGTGTTTACTATTCTGCTGGCCTCTTCTTGCCTGCGAAGCCCGATAATGTAAGAAAGCGGTTCATGACAATACGCTTTAGCAGAATCTATGACGCCCATAATCTCATCAAAAATACCGGGCTCCTGCGATTTGACCAAAGAAAGTATCTCGGCGTCTTCCTGAAGTAACAGCAAAGCAACGGAACGCCTGGACAGGCCATAATCCCGTTTTAATAACAATTCTATTTTCTCAACAGACATCTGTAAAATATCCGTTGTGTCTTTATACCTTGCTTCTGGCATACGCCTCGATCCTCCCTTTTAAAATTTCCACGCCCCTGCCCGTGGTGGAAACAGTAGCAACAACCGGTATTTTTAATTCTTTTTCCAGGCGCGCCATATCTATCTTCATCCCTAAATTTTCAGCCTCATCAATAATATTTAAAACCAGGATCACCGAAAACCTGGCTTCTATCAACTGTAACGTAAGAGGCAGCATCCTTTCCAAATTTTTGGCATCTAAAATGTGCAGGACTACTTCCGGTTTTTCTTCAAACAACAGAGTGCGGGCCACCCTCTCTTCTTCGGTGATGGGCAAAAGCGAATACATCCCCGGCGTGTCCACGACCTCAAATTCATCCTCTCCTATCTTTGTCCTGCCGCGGAA
>JBBTLH010000030.1:0-17491 GCA_038068755.1 Candidatus Omnitrophota bacterium | reverse complement strand
ACCTCCTGCTCCTCACCGTGCGGCTCTTCGACGAGGCGCCCGAGGTGAAGGGCTACTTCGTGGGCGCCCGGGTGATCGGACAGGGCGAACACGAAATCAAAATGTATTGGTCGGCCTCGGAGCGCCAATTGACTTTGAACGCGCAGCCGATTCGCCGGCTGGCCGATTATTTCGGGGCCGTGCGCGCCGTGGTTTTTTGCATCGCAGACGGCGTTTTGCCGTCAAATGACGGCAGGGGTTATGTTGTCAGGAAGCTTATCAGGCGATGCGCCTATATGAACCCTTCCAAAGACCCTAAGCCTTTTCTTTATAAGATCGTTTCAAGCGTAGCGGATGCGATGAGAGAGCCATATCCTGAAATCCTTGAGCGCAGGGATAATATCGCCCAGATCATCAAGGCCGAGGAGGAAAAATACATCAAGAATATTTTGGAAGGCGGGAATGAAAGGCTTACGGAAGAAATAGCGCAACATAAAAAGAAAGAAGAACAAAATGCCACGAAGCTTGAGTTCCCAGCGCAAACAGTTGCAGATTTGTTTATGACATATGGTATTCCAATAGAGTACACCCTTGGGGAGCTTAAAATAGTTCACACGTCTACTAACTCAAGCCTTGCTTTTGAAATTGTAAAGTCAGAGCAGGATAAAACAAGGAATTCTAGCAAGTTTGTGATGGTTGGCAATATATTTGTGGAAGGGTCGGTGGCTTTGAAAAATTCTAAGTTTGTTGGTTATGACTTGGATACCTGCGAGGCAAAAGTCATCCAGATCATCAAAGACGGTAAAGAAGTCAATGAGGCCCAAGTAGGCGAAAATATAAATGTGGTCCTTGATAAGACGCCGTTTTACGGCGAGTCCGGAGGCCAGGTAGGCGACAGAGGTGTTATAGCCGGCAAAGGCACGGACCTTAAATTAGTCGTTACTGATACGAAAAAACAGGATGGCTCTATTGTGCATTTAGGGCATGTTTTAGGCAAGAATATCAAGGTGGATACTTTGGTCGTCGCGTCCGTAGATATTGAAAATCGTCTTGCCATCAAGCGAGCGCATACAGCGACTCACATCCTTCAATCTGTTCTGCGAAAGGCCTTGGGGCCGTACGTTCAGCAGGCGGGTTCTTTGGTAGAGCCGGACAGCTTCCGGTTTGATTTTACGCATTTTAAGGATATCAGCCAGGAGGAGATGGACGCTGTACAGGAGCTGTTGAACGACTACGTCCTCAGGAACGATAAATTAATAGCTCAACAGATGCCTAAGAGCGAGGCCCAGAAAACAGGGGCAATAGCATTGTTCGGCGAGAAATACGAAGATATGGTCAGGATCGTCTCTATTGGAGATTACAGCAAAGAATTTTGCGGCGGCACTCATCTGGATTATACGGGCAAGATCGGACTTATCCTTATCACTTCTGAATCTTCAGTAGGCAGCAGCCTGCGTCGCATAGAAGCTCTGACTGGCAAGCTTGCTTATCAGGAAGTTTTTTCAAAGCTGGGGGCGTTAGATGAAATATCAAAAATTTTAAAAGTAGGTTCATCAGATATCTTTTCCGCGTTAGAGATGAAGCAGGCGAGATTGAAGGCGCTCGAAAAAGCAAAAACCAAGAGAGATGCGGAAGATCTCGAAGAGCAATTAAAAAAAACTATCGAAAAGAAAAAAGTAGTTGGCGGTATTATCTTTGTTGAGGAGTATCTTGAAGATCGCGACCCAAGTTTGTTGAGAAATACCATAGACTTTTTAAAGAGAGCTTTTCCGGAAAATGGTGTTTTTGTGGTAAGTTCTGTGTTTGATAATAATGCATATTTTGCCTGTGGGGTCACGCCCGACTTGGTAAAAAGGGGCATTAGCGCAGATGAGCTTATAAAGAAAGCCTTGCCGCTAGTTGGCGGTTCGGGCGGCGGCCGCAAGGATTTCGCGCAGGGCGGCACAAAAGAAATAGATAAGATCGACCTGGTTGCAAAGGAAGTAGAGAAGTTAGTCGAAGAAATACTATAGGGAGGCAAGGCAGGCCGTGAAGATCATAAAACCGCATTCAAAGGACTTGGAAAAGTTGATAGGCCGCTTTAATGCCTCGCAGAATAAAAGGGTAAAGGAGCGCGTGGATAGTATCATCTATGATGTGCGCGCCAACGGCGACGAAGCGCTTTTAAAGTACACCAAGTGTTTTGACGGCGTCAAGATGACTTTGAGGCAGATGAGGGTAAGCGAATCTGAAAAGAGCGCCGCATTCCAGGATATCAGTCCTGAATTCATTTCTACCTTAAAGAAGATCATCGCAAATATCACTAAATTCTATACCAAGCAGCAAAAGCGCTCATGGAAGCAGATCAATCAGGACGGCGTATTTTTAGGCGAGAAGATAGACCCCTTGGAACGCGTGGGAGTTTACGTTCCGGCGGGCACGGCGCCTTTAGTCTCCTGCGTCTATATGAGTGTTTTGCCGGCGCGGATAGCAGGCGTGCAGGACATTGTGCTTGTTACGCCTCCTGATAAGAACGGCCATATAAATCCGCACATCTTAGTGGTGGCTGATCTTTTAAAGGTCAATGAGATATATAAAGTAGGCGGCGCTCATGCCGTAGCTGCTTTGGCTTTTGGCACCAAAACCATAAAAAAGGTTGATAAGATAGTAGGCCCGGGCAACAACTATGTCACAGAAGCCAAGCGCCAGGTATTTGGCTATTGCGACATTGACATGCTCGCAGGCCCGACTGAGCTGGTCGTTATCGCCAACAGATATAGCAACGTCCATTACTGTATAGCTGATCTTGCGTCTCAGGCGGAACATTTCGGCGGTTTGGCTGTTCTGATTACGCCGTCTAAGTCCCTGGCCAAAGAGGTTAAGCAGGCTTTTACCGGTCACGATAAGGGTTTTATCATCCTGGTAAAAAATCTGGATGAAGCCATTGATATAAGCAATCGCATAGCCCCTGAGCACTTAGAGATCTTGACGAAAAATCCGCGTAAGTTCATCAAGAAAGTAAAAAACACCGGCGCTTTGTTCTTGGGGCCTTATAGCCCTGTTGCTATCGGCGATTATTTCGCGGGCCCCAGCCACGTCTTGCCGACTGCCGGAACAGCGAGGTTTTTTTCCGGGTTGTCCACGAATGATTTTTTAAGGAGCACGCATATCATCTCATATTCTAAAAAAACGCTTGAGGAGTCTAAACAACATATTGAAAAGTTGTGCCAGATAGAAGGGTTAAGCAAACACTTTGAATCCGTAAAAAAAAGATTTGAATAAAGAATGACGATAGACGATGGAAAATAGAAAATGGAAAATAGAAAATAGAATAAGACAAGAGGTAGAAAAAGGGTGTGTATGAAAAAAAGAACAGCGATAGTGCCTAGAAAAACTACGGAAACAAACATAACAGTAAAGTTAAATATTGATGGTAAGGGGAAGGCTAAAATCAAAACCGGAATTGGTTTTTTAGATCACATGCTTGAATTGTTTGCTTTTTGGGGGCTTTTTGATTTAGAGATTGAAACTCTTGCCGCAGATCTAAATGTGGATATTCATCACACTAACGAAGATTTAGGCATAGTCCTGGGTAAGGCCTTTAAAGATGCATTGGGAGATATGGCCGGTATAAATAGGATTGGTTTTGCCGCAGCTCCGATGGAAAATGTTACTGCTAATGTAAATGTGGATTTAAGCGGTAGGGGGTCGTTTAAATGGAAGTTTCCTACAATTTGTATTCCTCAAGAAGGCTATGAAACTAGATACGCTGAGCATTTTTTTGAGGCATTTGCTAAGCAATTGGGGGTGAATCTGAATATTAAAATAGATAATCCCAGCAGTGATCTGCACGCCACTTTAGAGCCCGTTTTTAAGGCGCTGGGTATTGCTTTGGATCAGGCTACTCAAATAGATCCTCGGAGAAAAGGGATCCCTTCAACTAAAGGCATAATTGATTAAGATGAAGCCGACTGTTGCCATCATTGATTACGGGATGGGGAATCTGTATAGCGTGCGCAATACTTTTGCTTCTCTGGGTATAAGCGCGGATATAATTGAAAAGGCAGGCAAGATATTTTCTTATGACAAACTGATCTTGCCGGGCGTAGGCGCTTTTGGCGATGCGATGAGGGAGTTGAAAAAAAGGGGCTTTATCGCGCCTATAAAAGATTTCGTAGGCATGGGCCGGCCATTGTTGGGTATTTGCCTGGGTATGCAGCTGCTTCTTGAAAAAAGCGAGGAGTCTAAGGGAGTAACAGGCCTCGGCATTATCCCCGGTGTTTCAAGAAAGTTTTCATCAAGGCTTAAATGCCCGCACATCGGATGGAACGCGATAGAGACAAAATCACGCGCCGGGAATATTTTCAAGAATATCAAAGCGCCTTTTTTCGCTTACTTCTGCCACTCTTATTACGCGAGGCCCTTTAAAAGATCCGCCGTTGCAGGAGAAACGGAATACGGCATAAGGTTCGCTTCTATGATCAAAGAAGGCCGGGTTTACGGCATGCAGTTCCATCCCGAGAAAAGCCAGGAAACAGGGCTCAAATTATTGAGGAACTTTATAGAACAATGCTGATCTTTCCAGCGATTGATATAATGAAGGGCAGGGTCGTGCGGCTTGAGAGAGGCGATTTTGATACCGTCAAGGTATACCCTTTGTCTCCGCTGGAATACGCCAAGAAGTGGGAGTCCGAAGGTGCCGCGTATTTGCATATTGTTGATCTGGATGGAGCGCGCTCCGGCAGCATCCAAAATTTTGATGTCATAAAAGATATCATAAAAAATATAGGCATAAAAGCCGAGGTTGGCGGGGGCATAAGGGATGTTTCGGCGTTAAGGCAGTATATGGACGTAGGTGCTGCCAGGGTAGTTTTAAGCACCAAGATCATAGAGGATATATCTTTTTTCCAGGACGAGTACGTAAAAGCGAGTATAAAAAGGATAGCAGCCAGCCTTGATTTTAAGCGTATGGAAGAAAAGGCCTCATCTTTAAGCATCGGCACAGGTTCTTCAGCCTGGATGGAGACGGTGGATATCAGCGTTTCGCCTTTTATCAGGTACCTGGCGTCTCAGGGTATAGAGCATATAAATTTTTCGGATATAAGCCGCGACGGCACAATGAGGGGGCCTGACCCTAAAAAGATACTGTCATTTTTAGCTGCTGCCAAAAGTTCCGGCCCGCGCGCTTTATTTTTCACATACGCCGGGGGTATCTCGTCTATGGCTGATCTGGAAACACTTGCCGGATTAGCTAAAAGCGCCGAAGGCGGAGTTGACGCTGTGGTCGTTGGTAAGGCGTTATACGAAAATAAATTTATGTTAAAAGATGCGATAGAGGCGGTGGGTTAGATGCTATGTAAAAGGATAATTCCCTGTCTTGATGTTAAAGACGGACGCGTTGTTAAGGGTGTGCGTTTTTTATCGCTCAAGGATGCGGGTGATCCCGTTGAAGTGGCCAGGATCTACGAGGCGCAGAAGGCCGATGAATTGGTTTTTCTGGATATAACAGCGAGTTACGAGGGCAGGAAGACCATGGCCAAAGTCGTCAAAGAGATCGCTAAAAATATATTTATGCCGTTCACCGTAGGCGGCGGTATAACGGATATAGAAGATGTCCGCGTTTTGTTAAAGGCAGGGGCCGATAAAGTCTCTATCAATACCGCAGCTGTTAAAGATCCTCGCTTGATCTCGGAAGCTGCCAGGCGGTTTGGAAGTCAGTGTATTGTCGTGGCCATTGACGCCAAGCGCGCCGGCCGCTCGTGGGAGGTCTTTATCCACGGAGGAAGGACTGCTACGGGTCTGGATGTTGTTGCCTGGGCAAAAAAAGCCCAGAGACTCGGGGCCGGCGAGATACTTTTGACAAGCATGGATTTTGACGGCACAAAAGACGGTTATGACATCGCCCTGACAGCTGCCGTTTCAAAGAGCTTGAAAATACCCGTTATCGCTTCAGGCGGCGCTGGTTTAAAGGCTCATTTTCTGGATGTGTTTAAAAAGGGTTATGCGGACGCTGCATTAGCAGCTTCTATTTTTCATTACGGCGAACACACGATAGCCGATATCAAAAAGTATTTAAAATCCAGGGGCATCAACGTCAGGATGTAAAAAAACAGAGGAGAGCATGGCCCATTTAAAGCCTGAAGAAAAAACGGACATAAAGGGTTTAGCCGAATTGAAATTTGACGAAAAGGGGTTGATACCCGCGATAGTCCAGGACAACGAGACAGGCGAAGTGCTTATGGTAGCCTATATGAACGAGGAGTCTTTGAAGAAGACGCTCACTATCAAGAAGACCTGTTTCTGGTCGCGTTCGCGCAGTCAGTTCTGGGTCAAAGGAGAGACATCAGGGCATTTTCAATTCGTAAAAGGCATTTGGTATGATTGCGACAAAGACGCCATTTTGATAAAGGTGCGCCAAGTCGGCGCGGCATGCCACACGGGCAAGCGCAGCTGTTTTTACCGTAAACTCAAATTAAAATAACCCTAACCTATTAACTTTTTACTATAAACTATAAACTATAAACTATAAACTATAAACTATAAACTATAAACTATAAACTATTATGCTCTATCCTGACTTTAAAGAATTCAAGAAATTATCAAAGATGGGGAATATCATACCCGTCTACAAAGAGCTGCTGGCAGATCTGGAAACGCCGGTCTCGGCTTTCATGAAGATGGACAAAAAGAGCGAATATTCCTATCTTCTTGAATCTGTGGAATCACAGCAAACAATAGGCAGGTATTCATTTATAGCGGTCGATCCTTCCTTGGTTTTTGAAAGTAAGAACAAAAAGGTCACGTTCACCCGTTTTTTAAAAGGTCAAAAAAGACAACGTTCCTATCAATGCCTATCCTCGCCACTTGATGAATTAAGGGTCTTGTTGGCGGGTTTTAAGTTCGTTCCGGTTCGCGGCCTGCCTAGGTTTTGCGGCGGCCTGGTCGGCTACATGGGTTATGATATGGTTCGATTTTTTGAGACAATTCCAGACAAGAATACCGATGAGCTTAATGCCCCTGATTGCCTGTTAATGCTTTCTGATACCCTGGTCATCTTTGACCATGTCAATCGTAAGATAAAGATAGTTTCTAATGCTATTTTGGACTCAAAAGCCCCGCTTCTTTTAAAGAAGTCATATGATGCGGCTGTAAAAAAGATAGACGCGCTAGTCCGTTCTTTGAAAAAGCCCATCCGGCACTTGCCTGAGCCTAAAGAAGCCACCTCAAAGGCAGAGGTGACCAGCAACATGACAAAGTCTGCTTTTAAGAATGCTGTTTTAAAAGCGAAAGAATATATTAAAAGGGGGGATATCATCCAGGTAGTGCTTTCGCAGCGTTTCAGAACTAAACTTAAGAATAAGCCCATTGATATCTACAGGTTTCTGCGTTCTATCAACCCTTCTCCGTATATGTTTTATATGAAGTTGTCAGATCTCACTCTCATTGGTTCTTCTCCGGAGATGCTTATGCGCTGCGAGGATGGCTTGGTACAGACGAGGCCTATAGCCGGCACAAGGCCCCGCGGCAAAGATGAAGGAGAGGATAAGTTGCTTGCGCTTGAGCTGCTCAACGACGCAAAAGAGAAAGCAGAACATCTGATGCTGGTGGACCTCGGGCGCAATGACCTCGGCCGCGTGAGCCAATATGGTTCTGTTAGGGTGGATGAATTCATGCAGGTAGAAAAATATTCGCACGTCATGCATATAGTCAGTAACGTGACAGGCCTATTAAGGAAGGATAAAGATGTCCTGGATGCTCTGATATCATGCTTTCCTGCCGGTACGGTCAGTGGCGCTCCCAAGATACGGGCTATGGAGATCATAGATGAACTTGAAGGCACCAGGCGCGGGCCTTACGCCGGGGCCTTGGGTTATTTTAGCTTTTCAGGTAACCTGGACTCTTGTATAATAATCCGCACTATCGCGGTCAAAAATTCTTACGTCTACATGCAGGCAGGAGCCGGCATAGTAGCAGACTCAAAACCACAGAAAGAATACGATGAGACGGTCAACAAAGCCAAGGCTTTGCTTGAAGCCGTAAGATTCGCCTACTAACACCAAGGAGGAACAAATGGCAGTAGCGATACGATTACGCAAAATATCCGACACGTCAAAAAAGAGGTATAACTTCCGTATCGTCGCGATAGACGATTCCAATCCACGGGATGGCAGGGTGCTGGAAGAATTGGGTTATTATGACCCGGCTAAAGACCCCGCGGCTTTAAAGATAAACAAGGAGCGCCTTGAACATTGGAGAAAATTAGGGGCGATCGTTTCTTCAACAGTCAAGAGCCTGGTTAAAAAATTGAAATAAGGAGATGATCTAATGAACAATCCACAAACGGCGATGTTGGCGAATCTGCTGCCTTTGGCTCTTATTTTTTTGATCTTTTACTTCATTCTGATACGGCCTCAGCAGAAACAGCAGAAAGAATTCACAAAGATGGTCAGCGGTTTAAAAAAGAACGATCAGATCGTGACTATGGGCGGCATCCATGGCACAATAGTCAATGTCAAGGATAAGACGCTTGTTTTACGCGTTGACGATAATACGCGTATTGAGGTAGATAAGACCGCGGTCAGCCGGCTTGAAAAACAGGGATAAAAACAATCAGGAGAAGCATTATGCAAAAGAATCTTTTGTACAGGGCGTATTTGATCATCGGCATTATAGCCGTATCTATTTTTCTTATTTTTCCGCTGGAGAAACGGATCAATCTGGGGCTTGACCTGCAGGGTGGTATGTATCTTATTTTGCGCGTGGATACATCGCAGCTTGAAGAGAAGGCAAGGCCTGACGCGGTGGAACGGGCCCTGGAGGTCATACGTAACCGCATAGATGAATTTGGCGTCAAAGAGCCTGTGGTTCAGATCCAAGGCCATGATCAGATCGTAGTCCAGCTCCCAGGCATGACTGATAGAAAAAGGGCGCTAGACCTTATCGGCCGCACGGCAATGCTTGAATTTAAACTTGTGAGCTCAGACACAAAGGCTATATCGGACGCTTTATCCGGAACAATCGCCGAAGGTATGGAGCTCAAAGAGCTTGAAGGCGAAAAGCTTCTTTTGCGCAAAAAAGCTGATATGACAGGAGAATACTTAGAAACAGCGGACGTCAGGTTTGACCAGAGTTCTTTTGGACAGCCTATCGTGGCTATGACGTTAAAAGGCGAAGGGATAAACAAATTCGCGGAAGTGACAAAAAATAACGTGGGACAGCGTTTGGCTATAGTTCTGGATGGCAGGATCTATTCGGCGCCGCGCATCAACGAGGCTATACCCAGCGGCGAAGCGGTGATAACAGGCAGGTTCACTCCTGATGAGGCAAAAGACCTGGCTATCGTCTTGCGTTCAGGCGCCTTACCTGCGCCTTTGGTTGTTGAAGAAGAGAGAACCGTTGGCCCGCTTCTAGGCCAGGATTCCATAAAGAAAGGTATTATAGCTTGCTCTGTTGGCATGCTCCTTGTCTTCGCGTTCATGGTATTTTATTATGGCGCTGTCGGTTTTATAGCAGACTTCGCTCTTCTTTTAAACGTTGTTATCATCATGGGTGGCATGGGTTTGTTCCATGCTACGCTAACACTTCCCGGTATAGCCGGCATACTCCTGACAATAGGTATGGCTGTTGACGCCAACGTTCTTATTTATGAACGAATGAGAGAAGAGATCAAATTGGGAAGGCCCATCAGGACGGCTGTAGCTAACGGTTACGAGAAGGCATTTTCCGCTATATTTGATTCTAACCTAACCACCCTTATAGCCGCATTTTTCCTTTTTCAGTTCGGCACAGGCCCGATCCGCGGTTTTGCCGTAACATTGACCATAGGTCTTATCGCGAGTCTTTTCACGGCTATTATTGTTACTCGCGTCATCTTTGATTACCTCTTGATGAAAAATAAGTTAAAGACATTAAATTTCCGTAGTTTTATAAAGAAAGAGACTCATATTGATTTTATTTCCAAGCGGTGGTTTTGTTACGCTCTTTCAGGGTTGCTATTTCTTGTAGGCTCTGCGGCTATCATTTCTAAAAAGAGCGCTGCTTACGGTGTTGAATTCTCAGGAGGCCAGCTGCAAGAGTATGTTTTTCAGAAGCCTATTTCAATTGAAGCATTGAGAAATTCTTTAAAGGCCGCTGGAAAGGCGGACGTGAGCATCCAGCAGGTGAGGGAAAATCCGCGGCAGGTCATTATCCGCAGTTCATCGGAATCAGCAGATGTCGTACAGAGTGAATTCACGAAGAATTTCCCTAACGATAAGTTTGAGATCTTGCGAATAGAAAAAATAGGGCCGACTGTGGGCCGCGAGCTTAAAAAGAAGGCTCTTTTGGCTATCATCTATTCACTTATTGGCATCCTTGTCTATGTGGGCATCAGGTTCAAACATTTCGACTTTGCCGTAGGCGGTGTGTTTGCCATCCTTCACGATGTTATCCTGACCGCGGGTTTTTTGGTCTTTATGGGCAGGCAGATAGACCTTCTTATTGTCACAGCGCTTTTGACCATAGCCGGTTATTCTATCAATGACACCATTGTCATCTATGACCGCGTCAGGGAGTTGATGAGGGTGAAGTTCAAGGTGGGCTTGAAGGATGTGATCAATCTCGCCATTAATCAAACTCTCGCAAGGACCATATTGACATCTTTTGCCACGCTCTTGGTGGTTGTAGCAATGTTTTTCTGGGGCGGCGAGATTCTGAATTCATTCGCGCTGGCTTTGTTGTTTGGTTTTATCATTGGCTGCTATTCTACCGTTTTTATCGCAAGTCCTATAGTGTTGACTTGTCACTCTTTAATGCGGGCCAGGGGGCGGTAGATCCTTAAAAATGTTCAAATCTTTTAAGTTTTTTGAAGGCCAGGCTATTGCTCCGGAAGATTTAATCCATTATCTGATAGAGTTCGGATATGGCCGTCAGGAAAAGGTCGCCGAAGAAGGTGATTTTTCAAGGCGCGGAGGTATAATTGATATATATCCTGCGACTTTTGAGAACCCCCTGCGCGTAGAATGGGATAACGATAAGATACATTCCATAGACTCGTTTGCCCTTGCTACGGGCAGGCTTTTCTGGAAGCATAAGATCGTCATCCTGCTTCCCAAGAAAACCTTGCGTCATCTGAGGGCGACTTCTATCACGCAAGAGATCCCGCTGAGTTCATTCGTCGATATTAAGAAAGGTGACTATGTGGTGCATCAGCAATATGGCATAGGGGTCTACAGGGGGATTGAAAAAATTAGCCTTAAGGCTAACGTTAAAGCGGGCGAACGCGAACACATGGTGATCAAATACTCCGGAGAGGACAAGTTATTCGTGCCTCTGGACCAGATGCACCTTGTGCAGAAATATATAGGCTTCGGCTCAAGGCCTCCTAAGATAAACTCGCTTGGTTCAGGGGAGTGGAGGCGCACGAAACTCAGAGCCCAAAAAGCTACTCTAAGAGTAGCCCTTGATCTTTTAAAAATTCAGGCTATGAGGCGCTCGTTAGGCGGTTTTGTTTTCTGCAAAGATACAGACTGGCAAGCTGATTTTGAGAAGGGTTTCCCTTACACTGAGACCAGCGACCAGATAAAGGCCGTCAACGATACTAAAAATGATATGGAGTCGCCTTATCCCATGGATAGGCTTTTGTGCGGAGACGTGGGGTATGGTAAGACTGAAGTGGCCATGCGCGCGGCTTTTAAAAGTGTGACCAACAATAAGCAGGTAGCTTTTTTAGTGCCGACTACCATACTCGCTGAGCAGCACTATGAGAATTTTAAAAAGCGCTTGATGTCGTTCCCCATACGCGTGGAGATGCTGTGCCGCTTTAAGACGCTTGTCCAGCAGAAGGCTATCGTTGATGGAGTGGCTCAGGGCCTTGTAGACGTGGTCATAGGTACGCACAGGCTTTTATCAAGCGACATCCGTTTCAAGGACCTTGGGCTTGTTATTATTGACGAAGAGCAGAGGTTTGGCGTAGCGGCTAAAGAGAAGCTAAAGGAGCTTAAGGCGCTGGTTGACGTTCTGACGCTTACAGCTACGCCTATTCCCAGGACTTTGTATATGTCGTTAATGGGCGCAAAAGATATTTCCGTTATTAATACGCCTCCTGAAAACAGGCTCGCCGTTGAGACGCACCTTGTGACTTACGACGATAATTTATTGCGTCAGGCATTGGAGCGGGAGATTAAGAGGGGCGGACAGGTATTTTTTGTTCATAACCGCGTTGAGGATATTGAAGAAGTCGCTGACGACGTGGCGCGCCTTTGTCCGCAGGGGGCCCGCGTTGAATTTGCTCATGGGCAGATGGCCTCAAAGGCGCTGGAACGAATAATGCTTGATTTCATAAACAGCTCCATTGATGTCCTGGTATCAACTACCATTATTGAATCGGGCATTGATGTGCCTAACGCCAATACGATAATCGTCAATAACGCCGATTGTTTCGGCCTGGCTGACCTGCATCAATTGAGGGGCAGGGTAGGCCGGTTTACAAGGAAGGCCTATGCCTATTTTGTCTTAGATGAGCGTAAGCCTTTGACAAGTGAGGCAAGAAAAAGGCTTGAGGCCATTAGCGAATATAGCGAATTAGGCTCAGGGTTTAAGATAGCCGCCGAAGATCTTGAGATACGCGGCGCGGGTAATTTACTAGGGGTCCAGCAGCATGGCCATATTATGTCCGTAGGGTTTGATCTTTATTGCAGGCTGTTAAGGGAAGCAGTATCAGCGTTGAATAAAAATATATCTTGCAACTAATGAGAAACACAAAACTAATGGAACTTCTTCGCACACGAAATTTTTTGCCGTCTGTTTCGGTTTACGTCTCGGGTGTTACGCTCCATAGAAGATTGTCGCTACACCTTCACCGTAATCCCTCACAGACTTCTGCCAAAAAATTTCTTATTGTGTGCTTTCAGAAATTCCATTAGTTTTATTTACCTCTATAGATGGAGCTACTCGGAGGAGTAAATGCCTGTTAAGAGAAATATGATTTTGGTATTATTGTTGATATGCGTTTTTAGCGCGCCTGGCCCTGTTTGCGCCGAAAAGATAGAGAAGATAGTGGCTATCGTCAACGGTGACATAATTACCGACGAAGAGTTGAGCATGTTCATAAGGATGGAGTTCGCCGGAGAAGAAAAAGGGGCTGACCAGAAGAAAGTCGTTGAGTTTAGGAAAGACCTGCTTAATAGGATGATAGAGGACCGCCTTATTCTTCAGGAGGCAAAAAGGCAGCAGTTAAAAGTAGACGATTCTATGGTAGAAGACCGTATTCGCGAGATCAAATTCAGGGCGGGCAGTGAATTAGCTTTTGAGATGGCCTTAAAGAGCCAGGGTATCAGTATTAATGAACTGCGCGAAAAACTAAAGAACCAATTAATGATCTATTCGCTTGTCCAAAAAGAGGTCAAGGAAAAAGTCGTAGTCAGCCCTAAAGAAATAACGGATTATTTCCAGCAGCACGAGGCTCAGTTTCTGACACCTGAGACCGTAGTGGTAGATTCTATTTTCGCAAAAGATAAAGACGCGCTGGCTAAGGCGCAGGCCGAGCTTTCGGCAGGAGCTGATTTTTCCGAGGTAGCAAAGAAGTATTCCGAGAAGTCCAATCTCGGAGAGGTCAGGCGAGGCCAATTTAAGAAAGAATTGGAGGATTTCATTTTTTCTTTGGGAGTAGGCCAATGTTCGCGGCCTTTTAAGACAGAAGACGGGTATTACATCTTTATAGTGAAAGAAAAACTCACTCCTTCTAAAAAATCTATTGAAGATGTTAAAGATGGCATAAAGGCGTACTTGGAGAACGAAAAGTCAGAGAAGATCTTACGAGAGTGGATAGAGGGCTTGAAAGAGAAAGCTTATATATCAATAAGAGAATGATGAGGCGCGTCAATATAGCCATAAGCATGGGGGACCCTTGTGGCATCGGTCCTGAGGTCCTTGTTAAGGCATTAAAAGGCCTGGGCCGCATGAATGATGTGGTCTTTTTTATTATCGGGGATGCTTTTGTCCTCAAACGTTATGGCCTGCCGCGTATTCCCTCTGTCAGGGTCATAGATCTGAAAAATATCAATCCCGTACGTTTTAAACCCGGGATACCTACAAAAAACAGCGCAAAGGCGAGTATTGATTATTTAAAAGAGGCGGTTTCTTTGATAAAGAAAGGTTCTGCCGATTGCTTAGTGACTTCGCCTATTTCAAAAGAGAGTGTCTCTGGGTTAGGGTTTTCATGGCCCGGGCATACCGAATTTTTAGCCCATGCTTTTGATCGCGCTCATGTTGAGATGGTCTTTGTTTCCGAGCGGCTAAAAGTAGTTTTAGTGACCCGGCACATGGCTCTTCAAGATGTAGCGGGCGTTATTTCAAAGAAACGTATAAAAGAATGCGCTAGCCTAATTTTCAAACTATTGAGAAATAATTTTAAGATACGATACCCTAAAGTCGCTGTATGCGGCCTTAATCCTCATGCCGGTGAGGCAGGCCTTTTTGGAAGCGAGGAGAAAGCCATTATCGCGCCTGCTGTCAAAGAACTGAACAGTAAATGGGGCAAGCATTTTTACGGGCCATATGCCGCGGATACGGTTTTTAAAAGGGCCTATGAAGGCGGCTTTGATCTGGTGGTCGCCATGTATCATGACCAGGGCCTTATTCCTTTTAAGTTAATGGAGTTCCAGGAAGGTGTCCATTTGACCGCCGGGCTTGGTTTTATCAGGACTTCGCCTGTCCATGGCACGGCATTTGATATCGCCGGAAAAAATATTGCCGACCACAGGCCCATGGCCAGCGCCATACGCCTCGCCTATACTTTAACTAAAAATGAGCACCATAATGTATTATAGAGGAACGCAAAAGAAATGGAAGATTCTTTAAGCGCACAATCAGGGATTTTTTGGCAAGAGTCTGCAAGGGATTGCATTTTAGCTGTAGCGACACGTTCTTTGGAGCGTAACAGCGAAAATGGAAACCGTAGCAGACGGCAAAAAATACCGTGCGCAAAGAAGCTTCCATTGCTTTTGCGTAAGTCAATAGTTTAGCGAATTCCAAAAATTCTCTCAGATGATAAAAACTTATGCTCCCCTCAAGCGTTTCGGGCAAAATTTTCTTATAGACAAGAACATCACCAGGAAGATATGCGATACTGTCTTGTTGTCTTCCAGCGACTGTGTGCTTGAAATAGGCCCCGGACGCGGCGCTTTGACTCATTTTTTACAGGAAGGGTCAAAAAGGCTTATAGCGATTGAGGTAGATAGGGGATTATGTTCTCTGCTCAAGCGGGATCTTGGCGAGGCCTCGAACACTCAAGTCATTTGTTCGGATATATTAAAATTTGACCTCGGTTCCTATTTGAAAAAATCAAAAATAAATAACTTGAAAGTGGTGGCTAATCTGCCGTATTACATCACAACGCCTATAATAGAGTATTTATTTAAGCACTTAAGGAGCATCAACGATATCTTTATCACAGTCCAGAAGGAAGTGGCTATGCGCATGGTGGCTCATCACAAGACAAAAGAATATGGCGCATTCACTTGTTTTGTGAATTATTTTTGTAAGCCCACCATCCTTTTTAAGATCAAAAAAGATTCTTTTTGGCCTGTCCCAAAAATAGACTCATGCTTTGTGCGGCTCTTGCCTTATCGTGACCCTAAGAAGTTATACAAGCTGCGTTCAGAAGAGTTATTTTTTAAAGTCGTGCGTTGCGGCTTCAGCCAGAGAAGAAAGCAGCTCTTGAATCCTTTGTCAAACCTTGTTTCTAAAGACTTTTTAAGAAAACTCCCCCTAGGAGGCCTTTTGTCTTCAAGGGCCGAAGACCTGACTATTAACGATTTTGTAAGGCTTTCTAATCTAATTTTGGGCACCAAAATATGCGCCAAAGGCGCATCCAGCGAAATCCTACGAAGCCGAAGGCGAAGTAGGGTTGACTTACAAAAAAAGCAATGATATATTGGAGCGATCATGCGTATTTCAAAAGATGATGTCAAATATATAGCAGACTTGGCCCGGCTGGGGCTTACAGATATTGAAGTAGAGAGCCTGCAAATCCAGCTGGAAGTCATCTTAGAATATATTGACAAGCTTAAAAAAGTAGACGTTTCAAAGACGCAGGCCATGACCAACGCGCTTTACGTAAAGAACGTCTATAGGCCCGATAATGCCAAGGCTTCCCTGGACTCCAATAAGGTCATCGCTGTTGCGCCGGCGCATGAAGGAAATTTCTTTAAGGTCCCTAAAATTATAGAATGAGACCAAAACGCTAAGTTGGTTCAGAGATATTTGGGGCATTCAGATGTGGCGACGACATTAAGGTATTATGTGGATTGCCTGTCCGCCAAAGTTTTAGTGGCGGGTGTTTCCGGAAGACCAGGAAGAGGTAGCTCAAATGTTGGCAGAAAGGTAAAATAGGATATATACCAGCATATAAGAATAAACAAGATACTTGAAAAACATATAAGAATATGTTATATTAGTTATGGAAAGAGGTGATATATATGCCGGAAGTTATGACCGCAAAACAGATTGCAGAGTATCTCCAGATTAATGAGATGACCCTTTACAAAAGGATACGTTTGGGAGAAATCCCTGTTATCCGTATGGGGAGAGCTTTACGTTTCAAAAAAGACATTATTGATAAATGGCTTGAGGTTGAAAGTGGATGGGATCAGGGATTTGAAAGCCTTTTGAAGAGAAGCCAAAGGTTTGGCAAGGCGGCAGGGATTACAGAACAGAAGATTCAGCAGGCAGTTGAAGAAGTAAGGCGAGAAGAGAGATAATTTGCTGAAAGTTGTTATTGATACCAATGTTTTTATCTCCGGTGTCCTTGTAGAAGCAGGTACGCCTTCTTTGGTGATTAAGGCGTGGAAGAGAGCCCGGAAGTATCAGCTTTTCATCACAGAAGAAATCATCCAGGAAAGCCTTAAAGTAATGCATAGGCTAAAAGTTGATACGGGGATCATCGCAGATTGGGATAAGGTGATAAGGGAAAATGCTATTTCTGTAGTTCCTGCCAGAAAAATCAAAGTCATAAAAGAAGACCCTTCAGACAATAAGTTTTTAGAATGCGCTATTGAAGCCCATGCCGATTACATTATTAGCGGCGATAAACACTTAAAGAAATTAGTCGAATTTGAAGGGATAAAGATAATAGATGTTAAGAAATTCTTGGATATTTTGACCGAGCGCCGGGTTTGAAACAAAAATGGGTACAGCGGTATTCAAGCTAGAGAGCAGTGGTTTGGCTTCCTATAGCCAAAGCCATAGGGCATTCAGATGTGGCGACGAGGGGGAGCTGGGGAAGTTTGGACTTTTGCGACGTTGGAATGGAATGCATCTGTACAGAAAAAACTTGACAAAGTGTCTATATTTGTGTATACTTATAGCAGAAGGAGGGATATACTATGAGTGTAATGGTGAGAAGATTATTTAAACATGGTGGTAGTTACGCGGTAGATATACCAATGGATTTTGTTAGAAGTGCGGGCACTACCGAGGTTATTTTGGAAAGCACGCCGGAAAGATTAAGTATCCGTCCCAAAACAGAATTAGATAATATCGAATCAGATCCTCT
>JBBTLH010000029.1:0-6862 GCA_038068755.1 Candidatus Omnitrophota bacterium | reverse complement strand
CGCTCTTCGCCGTAAGCTACGCAACGCCGAAATCGAGATAGAAATACTAAAAAAAACAGTCGGTATATTTTCAAAAACGACCGAGAACGGTTCGAGTTTATAGACAATAGTCGGTTGAGTTTTCCGCTTGAGAAGATGTGCCGTGCGATAAATGTTTCCAGGAGCGGTTATTACGTCTTTAAGACAAGGCCTAAAAGCCAGAACAGGATAAACAACGAACGCTTGCTCGTTGAAATAAATCGGGTATACTTTGAGAACGATATTCCTCCGTTCCACGGTCATACGAATTCCGGATCTTATGAAGTGATTATTGACAATGGAGTCGGTGAGAGAACGAGTAAACCTGTTTCATTTGAGGTCACACAGGAGCAGCTGAAGAATAATCTCGGGTGGTGAAAATGAAAAATAAAAGGGTGCATTTAACGTTTACTTGCTTGAGCCCTTTTGAGTACGGAAACCAGGCTTTACTATCTTAACAACTTGTCCACTAAGGAAGGGAAGGTCAAACAATGGCAAAGATATCGATTGTGATTCCTTGTTATAATGAAGAAGACAATATTGGAGAGTGTATTCGGAAGATTCCTGAAATGAACTGTGAAAGCGAAATTATCGTGGTTGATGACGGTTCTACGGACAGGACAGCCGAGTGTGCTCGCGAGAGTCAAAGACCATTTTTAAAAGTCATCAGATATGAAAAAAACTTGGGCATGGGGGCTGCTTTAAGAACCGGTCTTCAATATGCGACTGGCGATATCATCGTCCTTTTAGACGCTGATTATACGTCGCCGCCCTCGGAAATACCAAAAATCATTGAACCTATTTTGGATGGGAAAGCGGATTTTGTTACCGGCACCAGGTTTATCTATACGATGGAGCAAAATGCAATGAAAACAGTTCATCGACTGGGCAACAAGATAGCTGCCTTTATGGTCTCGTTATATGTAGGGCAACATATTACTGATTCGTTGTGCGGGTTGAAGGCTTTTAAAAGAAAATTGCTGATTGGGAAATTGAAAGAAAACAGCTGGCCAGATTTCGAATTATTGATAACGGCAAAAAAGAACAAGATGAGAATTGTAGAGCTACCTATTCATTACAGAGCAAGAAAAGCAGGCGCTTCAAAAATGAATACATTCAAAGGATTTTATCGGATGCCCATATTATTGATAAAAAGTTTTATAGGTATAAATTAGATTTCTGGATTTTTTATCCCCGATCTATAGATTACAATGAAAAATCAGAATATCTCCCATTTTTATTACTTTTTACAATTATCCTTTTCTTTCTCTTGGTCTCGAATTGGTACAACAAATTAAATAATGATGGACAAGAAAATCGACGTCAGAACTCCGCAACGGTTTGAAATAGATAGTGTTATAGATTAATTATGAGTTCTGACACCAAAATTTTGTTCCTTAGGAAGCATATGACCAAGCCGTAAAGAAAGGTTCCATGAATCCTGTCATTACCTTTGTGCCCATTAAAGGCATGGTGCAGATTTATTAATGGACCAAAACTGCTTGAAAGAGTTGTTCTGATATGTTAAACTTAAACTCGAGGTGAAAAATGATGAGTGAAATTATATTTATTATTGAAAATTCCGATGAAGGCGGTTATACCGCCAAGGCTCTTGATTATTCGATTTACACCGAGGGCGAGACATTAGACGAGTTAAAAGCAAATATCAAAGACGCAGTAAAGTGCCACTTTAATGAAAAAGAGATGCCTCATATCGTACGTCTGCACATGGTAAAAGACGAAGTTATGTCAATATGAAGCTTCCCCGCGAAATCAGTGGCGAAGAACTCGCAAAACTCCTTAAAAAATACGGCTACGAAATTACGCGGCAAACCGGCAGCCATATGCGGCTCACCACTAATCTGCATGGCGAACATCACATCACTATCCCTTCGCATAAATACCTTAAAATTGGAACACTCAGTAGTATCTTAGGTGATATTTCCCTCCATTTCAAAATAGAGAAAAGCGATCTAATAAAAGAATTATTCTGATTTTCGCTGAAAAGAGGTAGCACACTTTCAGCACAACCATTAACTCGCAAAGGCGCGCAATGTCTATTTTAAGGCTTCTTGTATCCGCGGTTGTTGCGATCGGTTTATTTTTTTTATTTTTAAGATATATTGAGATCCGTACCATTTTTTACCCTACAAAAGAACTGGCATCTTTTCCTGATAGAGCTGATCTTTATTTTCAGGATGTTTTTTTTAGGACAGCCCAGGACATACACATACAGCTGAACGGATGGTTTATTCCATGCAAAGACGCTAAATACACCGTTCTTTTTTGTCATGGGAATGCGGGCAATATCAGCCATCGTATAGAAAAATTGAAATTTTTTAATGGATTGGGATACAATGTCTTTATCTTTGATTATGAGGGCTATGGTAAAAGCCAGGGTAAGCCGTCAGAAACAAACCTTTATAGAGATGCCAGAGCAGCCTATGAATATTTATTATCTCGCGATATAACCTCAGATAAAGTTATAGGTTATGGAGAATCTATAGGTGGTGCGGTCATTGTCGATCTGGCTTCCAGGCAGGCAATGAAGGCGATGATTTTAGACAGCACCTTCACCAGCACTAAAGATATGGTAAGATATGCTTATCCTTTTCTGCCTTACTGGATATTCTCCAGCCGGTTTGATTCCGAGGCCAAAATAAGGAATATCAAGATCCCTAAGCTTATTATCCACAGCCAGGATGATGAGATCGTCCCTTTTCAAATGGGAAGAAAACTTTATGAGGTTTCAGCTCAGCCAAAAGAATTTTTGAAGATCCACGGAGGCCACAATAGCAATTTTTTTGAATCGGCAGAATCTCTTAGAGAAAAAATAAGCAATTTTATCAGAGATTTAACATGAGGTTAGCGAGGGTGCCCGGTCTGTGTTGAATGAGACAAACTATCCTGTTTGATTTGTCTCATACAAAAAAACATAGCAAAAACCCCGCGATAGAGTTAATATAAACCAAAGGCGCTTATATGGCAGACGAAAAAAAAGAAAAGTGGTGTTTCAGGAATTCTTCGCTCATAGTTGTTTTTTTCATAGCAGGGCCTCTGGTACTGCCTTTTGTGTGGTTTAACCCGCGCCTTAACATCAAGACGAAGGCTGCAGTGACAATAGCTGTCCTTATTCTGAGTTACGCTTTGTGGATGATGATGCAGGCTTCTGTAAAAAGCATAGGTGAATATTACAAACAGATATTCTCGTGAAGAAAGATTTTAAAGAGATAAAACCGGAAGCTATCAAAGATAATCCTTTCCGCGCCATCGGGCAAGAGTGGATGCTGATAACAGCCGGTGATAAGCCTAAGTTTAATATGATGACCGCCAGCTGGGGCGGCTGGGGTGTGCTCTGGCATAAGCCTATATGTTTTTGCGTGGTGCGGCCCCAACGTTACACTTACGAGTTCATGGAAAAGGCTGCGTACTTTACTCTTTCTTATTTCGGCAAAAAATACAAGAAAGCCCTGGATTTTTGCGGCACCAAGTCCGGCCGCGATGTTGATAAAGTAAAGGCTACGGGCCTGACGCCCGTAGAAGACACAAAGAGATGCGTGTATTTTAAAGAAGCGAGGCTGGTCATCATGTTAAAAAAGATCTATTTCCAGCAAATTGACCCTGATCACTTCCTTGATCCGAAGATCAATGAGAATTATCCCAAGAAAGATTTTCATCGCTTCTACGTCGGCGAGGTCGTCAAGTGCTTAGCCCGCGGCGTCTTAGTCTTGCTTGTGGTTTTTTTATTGAACCCTTTCGCGTTTTCCCAAGAGAGCGGCGGCCCTAAAGACTCCATGCCGGCAACGGAGCGGGTGGCAATGGAACAGGCTATTAAAAAAGACGCAAACCTTATGGAATCCATCAAAGATCTGGCGCAAGATCCTCAAGTTCTGGATACATTAGCAGACCCGCAGATAAAGGATGCTCTCATGCGCCAGGATATTGAGTATCTAAAGAATAACGAGAAGTTCCTAAAGTTTATGGAGAATCCGACTATTAAGAAGATCATAGAAAGCGCTGCAGCCCTTGCGGCTAATCAAACCAAGGAATGATATAGAGGGGGATCCATGGCAGAAAAAATTAAGATCAATTTTGGGGCTGAGATCGTTGACGCGACGCCTGTTGATATCAACCAGGCGAACGAATATTTCAACCAGTATTTTATAGAGGACGGGACGGTCTTGAAGATGAAGCTGGTCGCGACAAAGGTATTCCGCATTGATGACCGTTATGATCAGGACGGCAACCCCATCTATTTCGTCCAATCCACGAATGTGCTTTCAGTGAACAGCCCTTCACATCTGAAAAAGAAGTAGCCAAGAAAGCGTTTTCTTGAAACCTCATTTTCTATCTTGTTAGACGAATATAAATCAGTATACTTGTTTATACACGAAAGGAGCGCATGCGAGACAGTCGCATATAGCGCTAAATCTTCAAGGCTGACTTGAAAAGGTCAGCCTTCTCCTTTTTGGGGCTTCGTGATATAATTAGATGTCTATGGACGGTAACGCTACGCAACAACTCCAGATTGATAGCAGCGAGATGCAGCAGACCATAAGCCGGGTTATGAGCGAGGCGATCAGATCCCTGCCCAGGCCAAAGGTGCCGCTTTGGATGGAAGCTATCGTAGATTTCATAAAGTTCCACCCGTGGCTTTCCCTTCTTATTTTTATCTTTGTTATTTTTGTGATTTCTGCCATAATCCGCGAAGTCATCTGTTCGTATCTTAAGACCAACGATATCTTAATACGGCTTAAGAGGATAGAGGAAAAGCTAAAATGAGATAGGAGCCTGGAATGATCACGTATGAAGATTTTAGAAAAGTGGAATTAAAGATCGCGACCGTTAAAGAGGTCAAACCGCATCCGAACGCGGATAAATTGTATGTCGTCACTGTTGATATCAACGGTGTTACCAGGCAGGTGGTGGCAGGGATAAGGTTGTTCTATTCAGAAGATGCTCTGATAGGCAAACAGGTAGTGGTCGTTGAGAATCTTACGCCTGCGGTCATACGCGGTGTTGAAAGTCAGGGCATGATTCTGGCTGCCTCTGATGAGAGCGGTATCTCTGTGATATCGCCTGACCGCCGCGTCCAGGACGGAAGCCTTGTTAAATGAGCGCCTTAATGTGCGCCAAAGGCGCAGCCGAAGGCGCCTACAGCGAAATCCTGCGAAGCCGAAGGCGAAGTAGGGTGACGGCACAATGAAGGTCAAACAATTTGTCCCGGAAAAAGAATGTCTTTCCTGCCACGGGTGTTGCCGTTATTCACAAAAACAGACCGTTTGGGCGCCGCTCTTTCTTTTTGATGAGATAGTTGAGCTGACTGCGAAAAATATCGTGCCGTGTTCTTTGTTTACGCACGCTGATGCCCGCTGCGGTGAGGCAGCCAGGATTAATCTTGTTGAGGCAGGCGGGCAGTTCATATGCCCCTGTTTTGATCCAGAGGCCAATAAGTGCAAGATCTACGCGCATAGGCCGTTTGACTGCTTGCTCTATCCGTTCCTTTTGGCGCGCAAGGGAGATCAGGCGTATCTTGCGGTGGATGAAAATTGCCCCTATATTAAAAAAATTAGCTCAACGCAAGGCATGCTGGACTACGTCCAGTATCTAGTTGAATTTTTTTCGTCCGGAGATATTATTAAAGCAGTCAAAGATGATCCCCGAATAGTCCAGGAATATCCTCATGGCGTAAAGATCCTCGCTCTTTTGCCGAAGCTGACCGGTTCTATTATGTAGATAAATGTACGCTCATGGATCTCATCCATTTTTCGTTTAGAGACAAAAAAATCTTTCAAGAGTATCTTAAAAATAGTCCTCGCAGCTTATCAAATTACTCTTATCAAAACAACTTTATCTGGGATCGCCTCTTTGAATTACGCCGGGCTGTTGTCAATAACAGGCTCTGTATTTTTTTTCAAGACAAGATAGGCATTTTCATGAACCTCCCGCCGTTAGGAGGGCTTGATAAAAAGACCGTCGGCGCCTGTTTTGAGGCGATGGAAGAGATAAATCATAACAAGGCAATCTCGCGCATTGAAAATATTGAGGAGGGGGATATAGGGTTCTTTAAAAAGAACGGCTTTAGGGTATATGAAAAGGCTAAAGAGTACATCGTAACAACGTCTGATATCGCCTTTTTGAGTGGTGAGAGGTTTAAGCATAAGCGCAGCCTTTATAACCACTTTGTGAAAAATTACGAAGTGCGCGAAGCGTGCAAAGCGCGCCTTAGAGATTATCACAGACAAGACAGAGAAGCTGTCCTGGAGCTTTACCGGAAGTGGATGAAAGGCCGGATGGAAAAAAATAGTGATCCGGTATATCAGGGTATGCTGGTTGATAACTTTAAAGTTTTGTCACAGATGCTGGCGCATTCAGAAGAATTGGAGTTAATTATTAAGGTCGTTGAATGCGAGGGCAGAATGTTAGCGTTTAGCTCAGGTTTTTCCATTTCTGAGCGCCTTTTTTGCGTTAACTTTGAAATAGCTGATCTTGAGTTCAGGGGTATTTCGCAGTTTGTTTTTAGCGAGTTCGCAAAGACGCTTGCCTCTTACCGCGAGCTCAACATCATGGATGATTCAGGTATTGAGAATATCAGGCACACCAAACTTTCGTACCGGCCGTCGCGCATTGTTCCTTCATATACAGCTTTGTTAGATAGTTGATGGTACATATTTCGCAGCGCGTGTTTCTGCCGCAGACGAGATTTTTTGCCGTTTGCTGCGGCTTGCATTTTGGCTATTACGCTCCATAGAAGATTGTCGCTATAGCCAAAATGCAATTCCTTGCAGACTTTTGCCAAAAAATCTCTCATTGTCTGCGGCAGAAACCCACACTGCTCATATAA
>JBBTLH010000028.1:1904-12531 GCA_038068755.1 Candidatus Omnitrophota bacterium | reverse complement strand
TTTTATGCTCTCCTTTGAAGTCGCCTCGCCCAACCAATTTTTTCTTTTAAGAAGCTACCGACAAAGTCGGTGGTATTTCACAGGAAAATAATGCAAAAAAACATATTGTTTAAAATACCCCTACTGGTTGTTTTAATGCTGTTTTGTTTGAATAGCATAGAGGCTGCGGATTTCAACAAGAAAGAAGAGGACGCTTTTTATGTGGCCGTGAAGGCCTATGAAGACGGCTTTTATGACGTTTCTTTGACTATGTTTGAGCGTTTTTTAAAAACGTATATTTCAAGCGATAAAAAACCCGAAGCGTTGCTTTATACCGGACAGTGTTATTTCTACCAGGAGAAATATCTTAAAGCCCTTGACCAATTTGAAGCTCTCTTAAAGATGAACGGTGCCGAGGGCATCAAAGATAAGGTCTTGTTTTGGTTGGGTGAGGTTTATTCCAGGGGAAGAGATTATAAGCAGGCCGCGGAATTCTATAAACAATTGACAAATAACTATAAGGAATCTTCTTATTATCTCGCCGCGCATAAATCTCTCGCATTGGCTCAGATGAACGACGCTAAATTACAGGAAGCCCAGGATACGTACCGCTTTATTTTCGCCCAATTCAAGGATGCGGCTGTAGTTGAGGAAGCCCTTTTTGGTATTTGCGAAACCCTTTACAGGATGAGGGATTACACCAACCTAAAGAAAGAATTATCGGCTTTTGTACCTAAATACCCGAATTCAAAATTATTGGGTCGCGCGTATTTTTATTTAGGCGAAGCTAATTTTTATCTGGAACTTTATGATGAGGCTATTACCGCTTACAGTGATTCGCAGAATGCTTCTGTAGATGAAGAAATGAATCTACTTTCGCAGATCGGTATGGGATGGTCATATCTTAGGGTCAAGAGATTTCAAGAAGCCAAAGAGATCTTTTTAAAATTTGAAGGTGAGGACCAGCCTTTGGGGGTGACGCTGGGCAGGGCCGTTTTAGAAAGCGGCTTGGGGTCTTTTGAGGTATCGCTTGAGCTTTACGACAATGTCATTGCCAGAGATAAAGAGGGTGAATATGCGCCTATCGCCTATTTTGGAAGGGCAGAGGCCTTATATGATCTTTCTCGTTTCCAGGATGCCATTATCGCCTATAGGATATCCCTGGATAAGTTAAAAGTCGCCGTAGGCGGCTATGCGGATAGCAAGGAACTCAGGGACAAGATCCACTATGGCCTTGCCTGGTCTTATTTAAAGGTGGGTGATTTCGGGTCGGCAGTGGATGAGTTTCAGAAGGTAGCTTCTTTATCAACCGATAAGATCTTCAAATTAAGCGCGTTATGCCAGATGGGTGACGCGTATCAGGATGCCGGTGAATATAAAAAGGCGGTTGAGACATATCGCGCTTTCCTGGAGGATTATCCGGACAGCGTTTACAATGATTATGTCCAATATCAGCTTGGCATGACCTGGCTAAAGACTGATAGTCTGGATTCGGCTATTCTTGCTTTCCGCAAACTCTTGAAAGACTATCCGGCTTCAAAATTGGTAGATGGCGCCAATTATTTCATAGGTGTAGCGTATTTTCAAAATGGTGATTTCTCTGCCGCCTCAGAACAGCTTAAATATTTTTCAGATAACTTTAAAGATTCTTCTTATAGGCCGGAGGCTGTTTTTCTTTTAGGCGAAGCTCTCTTGAATCTTTCCAGGTGGAAAGACGCTATAGATATTTTCTCGTATATCTTGAAAGGGTCTTTAGGTTCAGAGGCGTTACGCCAGAAAACTGAGTATGAGATCGCAAGCGCTTACGCGCAAATGGGCAATGAGGCTGAGGCCGACAAGAGGTTCGCTGATTTTATCGCCCGTAATCCGGATTCCCACCTTTCCCCCGATATAATTTTTTGGCTGGGTGAATCTTATTTAGCGAAAAAAGATTACCTTTCTGCCAGGAAATATTTTGAGCGATTGATCAGGAATTACCCGCAGCACGAATTTATCGCTGATGCTTTTTTAGAAATGGGCGTCAGTTTCATGGGAGAGGGGAATCAGGACAGGGCTCTGACGAACTTCCAGCAGGCTAAAGATTATGGCAAAAAAGGGACATTAGCCAAGGCCCATCTTTTTATCGGAGATATTTATGCCCTTAGGTCTGATCTGGATAATGCATTAAAAAATTACCAGGAGGCAGTTTCTATCGGTTGCGGATTTGGAAAGACAGCTTGCGTTAAAACGGCATCTGTCTACAGAAAGAAAAAGCTTTATAAAGAAGCAGTTGCGTTTTTAGATAAAGCATTGGCAATTGAAGGCACGGAATCAGATGCCGAGATCCAGTTTAACTTGGCCGAGCTTCTTGAGGAACAAGGTGCGGCTCAGGATGCGCTGGAAGCTTATTTAAAGGTATCTTATCTTTATCCGGGGCAGGATGCATGGGTTGTAAAGGCTCTTCTGCGCGTTGCAAGGGTCTATGAGAATAAAGAAAACCTGGGAGAACTAAAGAATATATTGGAGAAAATAACATCCTATAACGTGCCTGAGGCTAAATATGCCAAAGAAAAGCTCTCAGGGCTATCCGCAAAATAAAATGAAAGATAAAATACTAAAAGTAGGTCTCGTTATTTTAAGTATCGCGGCTTCCTGTTTTATTTTTGCAAGCGTCAATCTGTTCCATAAGGGCGGGCCTGTCATGGTACCTATCATTCTGTCTTCTATTTTTGCTTTTGCTATTGTTCTTGCCAAGGTGAGGCAATTTTCTAAATACGGCGCGCCTGTTGAAAAATTCCTTAGTGATATCTTTGAGCGCATTGAAAGGCAGAGGATAAAAGAGGCTATTGATCTATGTGCGAAGTCCAATACTCCTCTATCCCGGGTCTTGAAAGAGGGCGTTATGAAGTATGACAGTTCAAAAGATGAGATAAAAGAGGCCATGGAAAATTCTTTTCTTTATGAAGCGCCTATTCTAGAAGAAAATCTTTCTATGTTGTCTACCATTATTCAGATAGCGCCTCTCTTGGGGTTTTTGGGTACGCTTATCGGCATGATGAAGATTTTTTTGACTATTCAAACCAAGGGCATTTCCTTTACGCCTCTTGTGGGAGGGGATGTGGCAATAGGCATCTGGGAGGCTTTGATCTGTACAACGTCAGGTTTTTTCGTCACGGTTTCAGTTTTGATCGCCTATAATTATCTTATGGGGCGTCTGAAGTCAGCTCAAGAAGAGATCGAGAGGGGAGCCAGCGACCTTCTTATTTTTCTCATGGACAGGAGGATGTCAGCGTGAGATTCGTGAGGGTCCCTGTCGTCAGTCGTAATTTCATATTTGTTTCTCTTTTGGCGTTGTTCAACTGTCTTTTAATACTCTTAATATTCGTCCTTTTTTTGCCAGTTTTCTCAAATCCCACTGGTCTTTCCGTAGTCTTGCCACAGGCCATTACCAGCGAACCTCTAACACACAAAGATATCACAGTTATTATTTTAAAGAATGATACGATTTACCTGGATTCAAAGAATGTTTCTGAGCAGGAGCTGGTACATTTTGTCAAAGTATCACAGGATAAGATGCAACAGGTCTTGATCAAGGTAGATCGCAGGGCCAGCGTAGGGGCTTTGGTCAGGGTCTGGGATATTTTCAGGCAGGCAGGTGTTTTTAAAGTCAGCATAGCGACAAATGAATGATCGCGCCGTAAATCATGATTTTCTTTCTTTCGGGCTTTCTATTTCTTTGTTATGGCATGTTTCTTTGATTTTTATTATTGTCCCGGTTTTGAGCCGCTCGGTATTTAACGCGCCGAGATCTTCCACTTTTTTTTTGGGCGCGCTTCTCAAGGACCAGGACCTAACAGTTTTGCAACAGGCCAAAAGTCCGGAGCAAGGGCCCAGGAAGTTTTCCTTAGTAAGCGATAAAATTTCACAGGCCGCATATTTTAATAGATCTTTTCAGCAGGTTTATAAACCGAAGGTGCCTCTTAAAGGCTTGGCCTTGGCCCGGGATGAGACAAAAGCGATGCCGCGTCAGATTCTGCCTGAGGCACCTTTAGGCCGTCAGATATCTTTTGGCTTTTCAGATTTTCCCAGTTATGTGGCTAACGTTGATTTTTCAGATTTGAAAAGAATGGCCTCAAGAGAAGATCTTTTCGGCGCAGTTGTATTTAGGATAGCCCTATATAGGAACGGAGAGGTAAGGTTCATTAAAAAAATAATGGGTTGTGGGGATCCAATTTTGGATTTTTACGTGATGTTAAAATTAAAAAACGCGCGTTTTCTGGCTGTCCCTGAGAAAGAAGAGGCGATGGTGGATGTGCGGTTTAAGATAAAGTAAAATGTTTAAAATTGATTTTTCTACCCTTATCTGTTATTATTTATGTGGGCAGCTGGTTTTGTTCTTGTTTTTTTGGCTGTATGATAAGAGATCGGCTGTCAGGCAAAGGCCTTTAAAGAACGACCAGATCTGGCAATGTTCCACCTGTTTTTATGTGTATTTTGAATCTAAGGCTTCCAATATAAGCACGTGTCCATTGTGCGGAAGTTTTAACCAGAAAGCAATAAAAAAAGTTGGGGGTGAGATATGATCACAGAAATCGGCATCGCTGCCGGAGACATTTGGCATTATCTTGATGCGCACGGAGAAGTGCTTTTTTCAGAGATGGTAAAACATATTGATAAATCAAGAGAGCTGCTTTTGATGAGTATGGGTTGGCTTGCCAGGGAAGGCCACGTTGTCCTTATAAAAGGGGATGGCGATTACAGGATATCGTTGAGAATATAAAGATTATGACACGCCGAGCCCTTGCTCTTGTCAATGTGCTTCTTTTTGTGCTCATCTTCACTATTTTAGCCGGGATTACCCTGACCATCGTTTCTTCGCAGACTCGCCTTATGGAAACCTACATACGCCGCGTCAAAGGATACTATGTCGCTGAATCAGGTGCCGTAGCTGCTTTTGATAGTCTTTCCAGAGGTGAAGCGATCACTATCCCAAACGTAGAATGGATATATGATTCTGCAACCGGAGTCCCCACTGCCTGGAGGACGCCTTATTCCATTACGAGTGAGCCAGGCTCGGGTGTTTTTGGCACTACACGTATTAATTCCACCTTCAATTATTCAACAAGCTGGTAATACTCCTACCCACATGTATCCATAATAGATACTGATGTGAGACAAAGTGTTCTGGACACTTTGTCTCACTCCGTAAGCTGTGGGCTCATTTAAAGTAAGTCTAAGTAAGTCTATATAAAAATTTCATTGACAAAGTAATTGTATTATGATTTAATTAATTTGGGGTAAAAGTGCTCTTCGCGCAAAGTATATTTTTAGGAGAAGTTTTGTCATGTACAGTCTTATGGATCTAGAGGAATTGGCAGGTTATTTACGGCTCAAGAAACAGACTATCTACAACTGGCTCCACGAGAGTAAGATATCCGGGATCAAGGTGGGCGGAGTCTGGCGTTTTGATAAGAAAGAAGTAGATAAGTGGCTTAGGTCTAATTACAGAAGGGCAAAGGTGAGGTAGGGGTATGCTGGCCAATTTTTTTAGGAAAGATATAGCCGGGCTTTTTTTTAGCTCTAAAGGGATGGTCGTCATCCAGCAGGCCGCAGGAAAAATAAAAAATCAATTGGGTGCGCCCTATCCTATAAAGCGCGAGGACACAACGGGTGTTTCTTCTGATGATATATTTGAACTTTTTAAAAATAAAGAAACGGAAATGATCGCCTTTTTGCAAAAAGCGATCAGAGATAGCAGGATCGATACGCCAAACGTCGTAGTGGCCTTACCTCCGAAAGACCTTATAATCAGATTTTTTGAAATGCCCAATATACCCAGGTCTGAGGTGTTGGCAGGTATTAATTTTGAGATGAAGAAATACATACCTTTCAAAATAGAAGAACTAGCCTATGATTTTCAGTATCGCGTAAAGCAAAAGGCCAATATCATTGAAGTAATACTATGCGGCATAAAGCAAGACCCTATTGACAAGTATATAGGATTGTTCAGGCAGCTTAATTTAAACGTCGTAGCTTTTGAACCTGCGCTATTCAGTCTTTTCAGGCTTCTCGTAATTAAAAATAAGATCTTGAGTACAAAGTCTTACGTTATTCTGGAGTTTGATCAACAAGAGGCGAATATCCTGATAGCAGAGAAAGGGTTTCCTTATTTCACCAGAGATATCAAGCTTATTTCCACGGCCGCTGCCGTTAAAGAGGAAGAGGGATTTGACGCTATTCTATTTCGGCTTATCAACGAAATTAGGGTATCGCTTGATTACTATAGAAGGCAGTTTATGAAAGGGGATATTGATGAGATGATTGTCATATCCAATAAAAGTTATAGTTCATGGGTGGACAATTTTAGTAAAGAATTGGGGCTTAAGGTAAGTTTTGTAGCGCTTAACGATCTATTTAAGATAAAAGACGTCAGGGAAGATATGTTATCAGATATAGCCAAGGCATACGGAGCTGCCCTAAGGATTGAAAGGCCGTCTCTGGTGACACTTAATCTGGGAAAAACCAAAGAAAAGGCGGATAAATTAGCTTTGGCTGCAGCGGCGCCGTCGGGTGAAGACCTGCAGGCCTTTTTTACAGCTTTTTTTAAACAGTCAAAAGCAGCTATTTTGAAAGGCCTCGCAATAGGAGTTGCGATCTTCCTCGTTGGTTATGGTATGAGTTTCTCAAAGCTATTCCCATTAGAAAAACAGCTTGCCACAGCTTCTGTCAAACAGTTGCCTTTTTTACCGGGAGTAGATCTCTCAAGCCTGGAGAGTGTTCAGTCCAGCGAGATGGTTTTCAATGAAAAGCGAAGGGATTTCAGCAATTTGACAGATAACAACGTATTTTTCTATAAAAAGATCCTGCTTTTGTCCAGATTGATGCCGACTGGCGTATGGTTGACCGGGCTGGATTATTACGCCAATCCGCCTTCGCTGAAATTTCAATGTTATTCTTATGATGCTGATCAGAAGATGAGGTCAGAAAATATAAATAAATTTATCTTGAACCTTAAAGGAAGCAATGATTTTTCCAGGGATATGCCGTCGATAGAATTAAAATCATATCGTGAGGTTAACGCGGGCAAAGTCTATTATATGCAGTTTGACGTAACTTGCGAAAATAAAAGCGAAAGAACAGCAGCTACAGGCGGAATATAAATAATGGCCGATGTAAACTATGCGGAACTAGTCCAGAATAAGCGCGATCAGATCGTGATCGTCGTTATTATTATTCTTTCTATTATCATATCCAGGAGCTTTTATCAGCAGCAGATGTTGAAATATAATCAGTTGACCGGCAGTATCAAGACAGAAAAGGAAAAGGGCGATACGTTGAGCCGCATCGTGATCGTGAATGAAAAAGTAAAAAAGCTCAAAACCAAGGGTTGGGATACCTCAGATACCAACCGGATCATAGAAAAGGTATATAACATCGGACTTGAATCGCAGGTTAAGCTCAGAGATATTTCTCCCGGTGAAAAGAGAGTTGAAAAAAATTATATCTTGATACCTCTTACTTTGAGCGGAGAGGCTATATATAGCGATTTCATGAAGTTTGCAAAAATAATTGAAACTTATCAGATGCTGACCAGGATAAGATCTGTATCACTTGGCCCCATAGGAGCCGGCCAGGAGAAAAAAACCGACATATTGCTGAAAGTAGATATGGTTGTTGAGGCGGTATATCTGAAATGAAGCAATAACGCATATGTATAAAAATATTAAAACATTTATTAATTATCCGTGTATGCTTGCCACGATAACTTTTTTTATAGGAATGCCATATGCTTATGCTCAAGTAGAAAATAAAAAAGAGGCTGCTGTAGAGCAGAATATATCAGTTATGTCCGTAGATGATGGACAGAGCTCAAGAAATCCATTCCAACCATATGTCATACCTGAAGAAGAGCCTGCTGTAAAGGAGATATACGGCGCAGGTGAGGGAGGCGAAGGTGGGCCGTCTGAAGACACCCCGGAAAACAAATTTGATTATTCTTCTTTGCAAGTTACGGGGTCGGTGTGGGGGAATAATATGCCCAAGGCGATCATTAACGACCAGGTCATGGGCATCGGAGATATCGTCAACGAAGCTACAATACTTAATATAACCAAAGAAGGAATACTCTTTGAATTTAAGGATAAGCAATATTTAATGAAAAGAGAAGGTGTGTTCGGTAAATAAGGGGGGTCAAGATGAAAAAGATAAATTTTGTTATTGCGAAGTTGTCAGGCGTGTCAATATTGTCTCTGATCGTTCTTTTCGTTCCTATCGCGTTAGCTGTTGATTTTGATTTCTATGCGCCGGATCTCATCAGTAAGGAATCTTACCGTAAGATCTCAATGGATTTCAGAGACGCGAGTTTAAAGACTATTTTAAAAGTATTCTCGGAACAAGCCGGCTTGAATTTCATAGCTTCACAGGCAGTCCAGGACAGGAGTATAACTTTATTTTTAGATAATGTTCCGCTTCAGGAGGCCATGGATAAGATCATGTCTGCAAATAATCTTATCTATGACCTTGAACCCGGCAGTAATGTCTTTATCGTTAAAGAATGGGGCAGGCCGGAAGTTGAGACGATCACCAAAGTTTACAATTTAAAATATACGAGGCTCGCTTCTTCAACTCTTCAAAAGGCTATTTCTGCAGGTAGCGCAGGGGCGTCTGCCGCAGGAGGCGGCGCTGCGGCAGCAAGCGGAGGATCAGGCAGCGGTGAAACAGGTATTGAATCTTCAATAAAGGGAGTCATGACATCAAACGGGAAAGTCATGCAGGATCCGCGCACGAACAGCCTGATCGTCACTGATATCCCCAGTCAATTTGATCTTATTGATAGAGTGGTCGCTTTGTTGGATGTTCCCACGCCTCAGGTGATGATAGAAGTAGAAATGCTTGATGTTTCAAAAAGGACTATTGATCAGATGGGTGTCAAAACATCGCCTGGGCTTATGTCGCTTTCTGGCGCATCCCGGCAGACACGTTTTCCTAATTTCTTTGCTAAGGGCATTAATTTGACTGCTCCAACTTTTACATACGGAACTCTAAGCGCGGCTGTTTTTCAGGCTGTTTTGGATTATTTGACCACGGACACAAAAACAAAATTCTTAGCGAGGCCCAGGATACTCTCTTTGAGTAATGAGACCGCAGAGATCAAGATCACTACTAATGAAGCAGTCGGTTTGAAGACGACTACACAATCATCTCAGGGGTCAGCCACCCAGACCCAGGAGGCTGAGAGATACGAAACAGGCATTTCTCTTAATGTGACGCCGCAGGTTGATGCCGCTACAGGCACTGTGACCATGTTTATCAAGCCTACAGTTTCCCAGGCAAGGCAAGGAGGTACTTTCGGGGGCACGACTTTTAAGGATCCTGAAGTAAGGTCATCTTCCACTACGCTTATGGTCAAAGACGGAGAGACCATAGTTGTTGGTGGTTTGATCAGGACAAATGACGAGACTACAATAAGTAAAATGCCTATTGTGGGGGATATACCTATTATCGGCGCGCTATTCCGGCATAAGAATAGCACAAAAGAAGAAAGAGAATTGATCGTTTTTATCACGCCGCGCATAATCGGTTTTGATAATGTTAGTACTTTTGCCAAGAATGACATAACCTCTTCTGGCCTTATGCCTTATAGAGAGCAGTCTTCGGCTGTTTCCAGGAAGGAAGCGGTTGACAATATGTTGGAAAGATGGGACAATTGAGCGCATGGCAAGAGCATATTTAAAATTAGGCGAGATCCTTATCAAGGAAGGCATTATAACCCAGGCCCAACTTGATGAGGTCATAAAGATCCAGGCTAAAGAAGGAGGAAGGTTAGGCGAGATCCTTCTTAAGCTGGGGTTCGTGACTGAAGAAGACGTTGTCATAGCTTTAGGTAAACAGCTTAACCTTCCCTATGTCTCCATGGGCGCTGGCCTCTTAAAACCCTCAGCAGATCAAAACCTTGATAACCTGATATCCAAAGAATTCGCAATCAAAAATTTAGTCCTGCCTTTGTCAAAAAATATGAATTCTTTGACGTGCGCCATTACCGATCCCTTAGACATCATACTTATAGATAATCTTCGTAAGATGTCGAATTGCGAGATCAACCCGGTTGTGGCTACTAAGTCAGAGGTATTAAAAGCCATAGATGATTTTTACGGTAAGAGGGATATACTTAAAGCGGCGGTCAAAGATTCCTATAAGACGACGGATGATTTTGAACCGGCTTTAGAGATAGAAGCTGAAGAATTAAGCATTGACCGGCTCATTGCGCGAGCTGAAGAGGCGCCCGTTGTCAAGCTTGTGGACCTGATCATCAAGCAGGCTATTGATGAAAGGGCATCTGATATCCACATAGAGCCTTTTAAGGAAAAGATAAGCTTGCGTTATAGAATTGACGGCGTGCTTCACGAGATTCCGCCTCCTGCCAAGCATTTGCACCTGCCTATAATTTCCAGGATAAAGATACTTTCCAAGATGGATATTGCTGAAAAACGACTACCGCAGGATGGAGGCCTTACAGTCAAAATAGAAGGAAGGAATATAGATCTTCGTATTTCTGTCATGCCTACAATTTATGGCGAAAAGATCGTTATGAGGATCCTGGACAAAGAAGGCGTGACTTTAGATCTGGCTCAGATGGGATTTCATTCTCAACAGTTGGAGGGGTTTCGAA
>JBBTLH010000028.1:0-1894 GCA_038068755.1 Candidatus Omnitrophota bacterium | reverse complement strand
TCGAAGGGCTATCCGTATGCCGTACGGTTTGATTTTTATGACAGGGCCTACGGGTAGCGGCAAATCTACAAGCCTTTATGCCGCTTTAAACGAGATCAAGACTCCAACGAAAAATATCGTCACCGTAGAAGACCCTGTTGAATACCATATGGAGGGTATTAGCCAGGTCCAGATAAAACCAGAGATCGGGCTTACATTTGCATCGGCCTTACGGTCTTTTTTAAGGCAGGACCCAGACATCATGATGGTAGGTGAGGTTAGGGATCTTGAGACTGCCCAGATCTGCGTGCGCTCGGCGCTCACAGGGCATCTAGTGTTGAGCACCCTGCATACGAACGATGCGCCTTCAGCCATAACCAGATTGATAGACATAGGGGTGGAGCCATACTTACTTATGCCTTCTTTAGTCCTTATCGTGGCACAGCGTTTGGTGCGTCGGCTCTGCTCAGAGTGTAAGGAAGCTTACGAGCCATCGCCTGAAGAGAGAGAGAGGTTCAATCTTGGGCAGGATCTTATTTATCGCGCTAAAGGGTGCGATAAATGTAATCACATCGGCTATAGAGGAAGGACATGCATTGGAGAAGTCTTGTTTGTAGATGATGAGATAAGGTCGCATATTGTAGCTAATGTAAATGCCCAGCAGTTAAAAAAGATCGCTTGCTCGCATGGCATGGCCACTCTTTATGAAAGTGGTTTAAAAAAAGTGCAAGATGGCACGACTTCCCTTGAAGAAGCATTGAGCGCGACCATCGGAGTAGAATAATGCCCAAGTTCTCTTATATATGCCGTAAGAGCACCGGAGAAAAAGAAGCGGGCGTGATCGAAGGCCCGAGCCAGGACGACGTAGTTTCTCAGCTTCAGAAGAAAGGTCTTTTTGTAACATCTATAATACCGTTTGACGTAGGTAAAAAAGATACTGCTTTTTTAAAAGAATCCGGTAGAGTAAAAAAACAATTCACTCATTCCGGTATAAGCGCTAATGACCTCGTGCTTTTTGCGCGTCAGCTGGCTATGTTGCTGGGCGCGGGTGTCAGCCTTTTGCGGTCTTTAGATGTCATATCAAAACAGGTGGACAGCAAAAAACTTTTTGGCATAATAGGCCAGGTCCGGCAGGATATGGAGGGAGGCAGGACATTAAGAGATTCCTTGGCTAAATATCCGGAAGTATTTTCTTCTTTATGGATCAATTTGATAGAAACGGGTGAAGCGAGCGGTAATCTTCCGAATGTATTGGATAAGCTCGCTTTTTATCTGGAAGAGACCGCCGGTTTTCAACGCAAGATCATCTCCGCCCTTGTCTATCCGGGTATCCTGCTTTTTGTCGCTATCTGTGCGGTCTTGTTCTTTATTTTAAAGATAGTGCCGACTTTTGCAAAGATTCTGGATTCTTTTGGCGTACCACTGCCTTTGGCTACGAGACTTCTGATAGGTATAAGTCAAATTCTGACAAAAAACTTTTTTCTCATTGTCGGCGCTATCACAGGGATTGTCTATTTGTATAAACACTTTAACAATAAACCACCGTTTAATAAAGTAATTGAGGATATTAAATTTAAAGTCCCTGTCTTCGGAGAGTTCTTTCGTTATCTTTTGCTGGAAAGGTTTACGACTACCATGTCAATATTGATAGAGAGCGGCGTGCCTATTCTTTACGCGCTTGAGATCTCAGAGCGCAGCGCAGGTTCCATAAGGATGGCTGATACTATTCAGTTTATCAAGAAGAGCGTCAAGGAAGGCCGCACCATGGCAGCGCCTATGGAGAAGAGCGATTTTTTTACACCTATGCTTGTGCAAATGGTGGCCATAGGCGAGGAGATCGGTGAATTGTCCAATATGCTCAAAAGGGTGGCAAAATTTTATCAGGAGTATCTTGAGACCTTTGTCACGCGCCTGG